>NZ_AKJO01000090.1:0-93169 GCF_000282295.1 Pseudomonas sp. GM33 | reverse complement strand
CCCCAGCCGATTGCGGCTCGGCCAGACGGGCCAGCGCCGCCAGCAGCTCAGGTGTCGCAGCCGTGACCGGGCTGCGCTCGCGGACTTCGCTGAACATGCTGTTCACCGCGTCCAGCGCTTCGAGAACCACGTCCATCAGTTCCGAATCGACGCGACGCTCACCCTTGCGCAGGATGTCGAACACGTTCTCGGCGATGTGGCAGCACTCCACCAGCTCGTTGAGCTGGAGGAAGCCGGCGCCCCCTTTTACAGTGTGAAAACCGCGAAAAATTGCATTGAGCAAATCCGCATCATCCGGACGGCTTTCCAGCTCGACCAGTTGTTCGGACAGTTGCTCTAGAATCTCGCCGGCCTCAACCAGGAAATCCTGAAGGATCTCTTCATCGGCGCCGAAGCTCATCAGGGGGGTGCTCCTAAAGGTCTAAAAACCCAAAAAACCTGAAACTCTAAAATCCCAGGCTGGATAGCAAATCGTCCACATCGTCCTGACCGGACATAACGTCTTCTCTTTTATCGGCATGAATCTGCGGACCTTCACCCTGAGAGAGATGTTTTTGTGGATCTTTTTCAGCAAGCATCGCTTCACGGTCATGTTCGATGCCCGCAAAGCGGTCCACCTGACTGGCCATCAGCACGAGCTTGAGCAGGTTGCTTTCAACTTCGGTGACCAATTGGGTCACACGCTTGATCACTTGCCCCGTGAGGTCCTGGTAATCCTGGGCGAGCAGGATGTCGTTCAGGTTCCCCGACACCGCGCGATTGTCCGTGCCGCTGCGCACCAGGAAACCGTCGACCCGCCGGGCCAGTTCACGAAACTCTTCAGCGCCGACTTCACGACGCATGAAGCGCCCCCAGTCCGTGCTCAAGGCCTGAGCTTCATCCGCCAGGCTGTTGACCAGCGGCGTGGCATTCTCCACCAGATCCATGGTGCGGTTGGCCGCGGCCTCGGTCAGCTTGACCACATAGCCCAGACGTTCAGTGGCGTCGGTGATCTGCGACACTTCTTCGGCTTGCGGCATGTGCGGGTCAATCTGGAAATTGACGATCGCGCTATGCAGTTCGCGAGTGAGCTTTCCCACTTCCTGATACAGGCCGCGGTCACGGGTCTGGTTGAGCTCATGGATCAATTGCACCGCGTCGCCGAACTTGCCTTTTTCAAGGCTCGCGACCAATTCGACGGCGTGTTTTTTCAGGGTCGACTCAAAATCGCCCAATGAAGTTTCGTTATTGCCCATAGCTCCCCCGTGGCGCAGTCATCAACCGATGCGTTCGAAAATCTTCTCGATTTTTTCTTTCAACGCCTGAGCCGTGAAGGGTTTGACCACATAGCCGTTAACGCCGGCCTGGGCCGCTTCGATGATCTGCTCACGCTTGGCTTCAGCGGTCACCATCAGCACCGGCAGGTGCTTGAGCCTTTCATCGGCACGCACGTGGCGCAGCAGATCGATACCGGTCATGCCCGGCATGTTCCAGTCCGTTACCAGAAAGTCGATGCTTCCGCTGTTGAGCACCGGAATGGCGGTAGTGCCATCGTCGGCCTCGACGGTGTTGGTGAACCCAAGGTCTCGCAGCAGGTTCTTGATGATCCGCCGCATCGTTGAGAAGTCATCAACGATGAGGATTTTCATGTTCTTGTCCAATTCGACCTCCAAGCAGTCTTAAACGCGCCCAGCACCTGGGCGCGCCATTTCAATCAATCCGGCAAAGCACTCAATGACTGTCTGGAGCACAACAGATCGGGACCGGCGCAGTTCAACACCACACCCGCCTCTTTCGCAGTGTCCCCACACTGCCTTCAGCGCGCTCGCCACTCCCCCAAACGCCCCCGCAAGCGGGCCGCGCACTGGCTGTGTAACTGGCTGACCCGAGATTCGCTGACCCCCAGGACCTCACCGATTTCCTTGAGGTTCAACTCTTCGTCGTAGTACAGCGCCAACACCAGTCGCTCACGCTCCGGCAAATTGGCAATCGCATCCGCCAGCGCAGCCTGGAAGCGTTCATCTTCCAGATCGCGTGACGGCTCGGTATGAGCACTCGCGCCATCCTCGTGCAGCCCTTCGTGTTCGCCGTCCTGCAACAGATCGTCGAAACTGAATAACCGGCTGCCCAGGGTGTCGTTCAAAATTCCGTAGTAATCGTCGAGACTCAATTGGAGTTCGGCCGCAACTTCGTGATCTTTAGCGTCACGGCCGGTTTTCGCTTCAATCGAGCGAATGGCGTCGCTGACCATGCGCGTATTGCGGTGAACCGAACGTGGCGCCCAGTCCCCCTTGCGCACTTCATCGAGCATGGCGCCGCGGATTCGAATGCCCGCGTACGTCTCGAAACTCGCGCCTTTGCTGGCGTCATATTTGGTCGATACCTCAAGCAGGCCGATCATCCCGGCCTGGATCAGGTCTTCGACCTGGACACTGGCCGGCAAACGCGCCAGCAAGTGGTAAGCAATGCGTTTAACCAGCGGCGCGTAACGCTCGATCAGCTCGTACTGCGCATCACGAGCCGATTTTTTGTAGAGGTTGTAACCGCTGGCTGTCATAGCACAGGTCCTGCTGTTTGCTGCACGAGACGCTCGACGAAAAACTCCAGGTGCCCGCGCGGGTTGGCAGGCAGCGGCCAGGTATCGACCTTCTGCGCGATGGCCTTGAACGCCAGCGAGCATTTGGAACGCGGGAAGGCCTCGTAGACGGCACGCTGCTTCTGCACAGCCTTGCGCACGCTTTCGTCGTAGGGCACCGCGCCGACGTATTGTAGGGCGACGTCGAGGAAGCGATCCGTGACCTTGGTCAACTTGGCGAACAGGTTGCGCCCTTCCTGCGGGCTCTGGGCCATGTTGGCCAGCACGCGGAAGCGGTTCATGCCGTAGTCGCGATTGAGCAACTTGATCAAGGCGTAGGCATCGGTGATCGAAGTCGGCTCGTCGCACACCACCAGCAGCACTTCCTGGGCTGCGCGAACGAAGCTGACGACCGACTCACCAATGCCCGCAGCGGTGTCGATCACCAAGACGTCGAGGTTGTCGCCGATATCACTGAAGGCCTGGATCAGGCCTGCGTGTTGCGCAGGGCTCAGATGCACCATGCTCTGTGTGCCGGAGGCGGCCGGAACGATACGGATGCCGCCTGGCCCCTGCAGCAGTACATCGCGCAGTTCGCAGCGGCCTTCGATCACGTCGGCCAGGGTACGTTTGGGTGTCAGGCCCAGCAGAACGTCGACGTTCGCCAGTCCCAGGTCGGCGTCCAGCAACATGACGCGCCGGCCAAGCTCAGCCAAAGCCAGGGACAAGTTCACTGACACGTTAGTTTTCCCGACGCCACCTTTGCCGCCGGTCACCGCGATCACCTGTACAGGATGCATGCTGCCCATGTTATTTCTTTACCTTGTCTTGCATAGACGGAGGCCACATTACTGGCTGCGCGTTCACAAACGGAACAATGCATGGCAGACCATCGATGTAGGTACAAAAACTATTCATTGAATACCTCAGCCAACCTGCTTGGTCGGACTGTGGTAGATGTCAGCGAACATGTCAGCCATGGCTTCTTCGCTGGGTTCTTCCTGCATTTGCACGCTGACGGCGCGACTGACCAACTGATGACGGCGCGGCAGATGGAGATCATCCGGAATCCGCGGGCCATCGGTCAGGTACGCCACTGGCAGCTCATGACTGATGGCCAGGCTCAACACCTCGCCCAGGCTTGCCGTTTCATCCAGTTTAGTCAGGATGCAGCCGGCAAGCCCGCAACGCTTGTAACTGTGATAAGCGGCGGTTAGAACCTGTTTCTGGCTGGTGGTTGCCAGCACGAGATAATTTTTTGAGCGGATGCCACGACCGGCCAGGCTTTCGAGCTGCATGCGCAGGGCCGGGTCGCTGGCCTGCAGGCCGGCGGTATCGATCAGCACCACGCGCTTGCGCAGCAATGGATCCAGCGCCTGCACCAGGGACTGGCCCGGATCGACGTGGGTCACCGGCACATTGAGAATGCGCCCCAGGGTCTTGAGTTGCTCCTGGGCACCGATGCGGAAGCTGTCCATGCTCACCAGCGCAATGTTCTGCGCGCCGTACTTGAGCACGTAACGGGCAGCCAGCTTGGCCAGGGTCGTGGTCTTGCCCATGCCGGCAGGGCCGACCATGGCGATGACGCCGCCCTCTTCCAGCGGCTCGACTTCCGGAGTAACGATCATGCGTGCCAGGTGCGCCAGCAACATGCGCCAGGCCTGACGAGGCTCTTCGATTTCGGTAATCCGTGCCAGCAGGTCGCGCGACAGCGGGCCAGACAGGCCAATGCGTTGCAGGCGACGCCAGAGGTTGGCCTGGTCCGGACGGCTGCCTTGCAGCTGGTTCCAGGCCAGGGACCCGAGTTGTACTTCCATGAGTTCGCGCAGGCTGTTGAGCTCCGAGCGCATCGAGTCGAACGCGCGCGGGTCCACGCCACCGGCCGCAGGCGCAGCCGCCGGTGCGGGAGGACGGGGCTCGGTGTACGTCGGCTCGATCAACGGCTCGGCGGCAGTCAACGGCAGGCCGGCGAACAACTGACGGTTGGAGCTCTTGTCGCTCTCGCCCTCGCTGCGCAGGCTCAATTCGGCCTGGGCGGTGACGATCCGCGACTGAGTCTTGCGCAGTTCGTCTTCGAGCTCCATGTTCGGAACACGCGGCGCCAGCGCCGACAACTTGTAATCCAGCGCAGCCGTCAGCTCGACGCCCCCGGCAATCCGGCGGTTGCCGATAATGGCAGCATCAGCGCCCAGCTCGTCGCGAACCAGCTTCATGGCCTGACGCATATCGGCGGCGAAAAAACGCTTAACTTGCATAAACCACTACCTCAGCCGTTGGGCCCTACTGTCGCAACGATGGTCACTTGCTTGTTGTCAGGGATTTCCTGATAAGCCAACACGTGCAAACCCGGGACTGCGAGCCGGCCGAATCGCGAAAGCATCGCGCGAACCGGACCGGCCACCAGCAGAATCACCGGCTGACCTTGCATCTCCTGGCGCTGCGCCGCGTCGATCAGCGAGCGTTGCAGTTTCTCAGCCATGCTTGGCTCCAGCAGAACGCCCTCTTCCGAGCCTTGTCCTGCCTTTTGCAGACTATTGAGCAATATCTGTTCCAACCTTGGCTCCAGCGTGATAACTGGCAGCTCCGACTCAGTACCTACAATGCTTTGCACGATTGCACGGGATACACCAACCCGCACGGCAGCCACCAGCGCGGCGGTATCTTGACTCTTGGCGGCATTGTTGGCGATGGCCTCGGCAATGCTGCGGATATCGCGAACGGGCACTTGCTCGGCCAACAGCGCTTGCAGCACCTTGAGCAGCTGCGACAGCGAAACCACGCCCGGCACCAACTCTTCCGCCAGTTTCGGCGAGCTTTTGGCCAGCAATTGCATGAGTTGCTGCACTTCTTCGTGACCGATCAGTTCACTGGAATGCTTGTAGAGTATCTGGTTCAAGTGGGTGGCCACCACTGTACTGGCATCGACCACCGTATAACCGAGGGACTGCGCCTGGGCACGCTGGCTGATTTCGATCCAGACCGCCTCCAGACCGAAAGCCGGATCTTTGGCGGTAATGCCGTTGAGCGTGCCGTAGACCTGCCCCGGGTTGATCGCCAGTTCGCGATCCGGGTAAATCTCCGCCTCCGCCAGGATCACCCCCATCAGGGTCAGGCGATAGGCACTCGGCGCCAGGTCGAGGTTGTCGCGGATATGCACGGTCGGCATCAGGAAGCCCAGATCCTGGGACAGCTTCTTGCGCACCCCCTTGATCCGCGCCAGCAACTGGCCGCCCTGGTTGCGGTCCACCAGCGGAATCAGGCGATAACCCACTTCCAGGCCGATCATGTCGATGGGCGTCACATCATCCCAGCCAAGCTCCTTGGTTTCCTGGGCGCGGGCCGGCGACGGCAGCAGCTCCTGCTGGCGCTTGACCTCTTGCAGGGCCTGCACCTTGGCAACGTTCTGCTTTCTCCAGAACAGGTACGCCCCCCCGGCCGCCAGTGCAGCCATGGTCAGGAAGGAAAAATGCGGCATGCCAGGCACCAGACCCATCACCGCCATCAGGCCGGCCGAAACGGCCAAGGCTTTAGGCGAGGCGAACATCTGGCGATTGATTTGCTTGCCCATGTCTTCCGAACCGGAAGCACGGGTCACCATGATCGCGGCCGCTGTCGATAACAACAGTGATGGCAATTGCGCCACCAAACCGTCACCGATGGTCAGCAGTGCGTAAACCTTGCCGGCATCGGCAAACGTCATATTGTGCTGGAAGATACCGACCGCCATGCCGCCGATCAGGTTGATGAACAGGATCAACAGGCCGGCGATGGCGTCACCACGGACGAATTTGCTGGCACCGTCCATGGAACCGTAGAACTCGGCTTCCTGCGCGACTTCCGAGCGACGGGCCTTGGCCTGGGCCTGATCGATCAGGCCGGCGTTGAGGTCAGCGTCGATCGCCATTTGCTTGCCGGGCATCGCATCGAGGGTGAAACGCGCGCTCACCTCGGAAATCCGCCCGGCACCCTTGGTCACCACGACGAAGTTGATGATCATCAGGATCGCGAAGACCACGATACCGACCACGTAGTTACCGCCGATCACCACCTCGCCAAACGCCTGGATTACCTTGCCGGCAGCCGCGTGACCGTCCTGGCCGTGGAGCATCACCACCCGCGTGGAGGCCACGTTCAATGCCAGGCGCAACAGCGTCGCCACCAGCAGAATCGTCGGGAACACCGCGAAGTCCAGCGGGCGCAAGGCGTAGACGCACACCAGCAGCACGACGATGGACAGGGCAATGTTGAAGGTGAAGAACACGTCGAGCAGGAACGGCGGCACCGGCAACATCATCATCGCCAGCATGACCAGCAGCAACAGCGGCACGCCCAGATTGCCCCGACTGAGGTCGGCAATGTTGCTGCGGGCACTGTTGATTAACTGAGAGCGATCCACCGGTTTTCCCCGTTCCTTTAAAGCAAACTTTTGACGCCTGAAGCAGGCGCAGGGCGGCTACTGCAAGAAGCTTTCCAACTTTTGCGGAAGCTCATAAAAGCGGGTGAAGCGCGCGTAATCCCACCGCCATCGGCGACAGGGCAAAGCTGCTGCCAATTTCGCAAAAACCTGCCAGAAGCACGGAAGTCATTTCGACATGACTTGGAAATGAGCGTGCCCCCATATCTCCACACCAAATAAAACCTGCAAAAAACCGACAAAAACAATATATAAAACTGTCATTTTTTACAGGTTTATACAACTAAATACAGGCATACCATCCAGCACACAATTACGCCCTTAGCCAGTAGAGTGAGATAAAAAGATGGACGCCCCCAGGATAAAACAGACATTCACAATTTATACACTGGAAAAACCGAACTGGATTATCAATACGGGCATGAGCAAAGGCATTTTTCATGACAAGCAGGCGTTAGGCGTCATATTACAGCCGGACACCTCCATTCGACTGAGACACCTGGATCCGTCATTTGAACAAAACCTACAAATAGAACTTCTGAATTTCGACGCAAAAAATGAGCAATACAGCCCCATCTCCTACAACCAATCAGAACTGAACATTACCCACGAATGCGTTCCCTTTATTAGCACGCCCTACACCGCCACACCGTCAAGCATTGATATCGAAATAGAATATAGCGCCCTGCCATCAATACTACCGACTTTTAATCACAGCACGGACGCCAATGAATTCTTCAAACAATGGAACGAACAACAATCAGCTTTCGCATTAATAACAACGCAGTACACAGACATATTATTTCCAGCAATTGACAAACCAAGACTAGAGCTCTTCCATCAAAACTCCGGACTGCAAAGCATGGAAACGGAGTACCAGGAGGTTTTTGAATATTACAATTGCCTGACCGGTCTTTCCTTTTCACCTGATTCCCCTACCGACAAGAACCCTCCCAATCGATACTTCATGAAAGCCAATTCATCAGGAGTAGGTTTCGCCACTTATAGCCACAACTACACCTCAGCATCTTTCCCCTCATCTGGCTTGTGGATAGGGGTTAACGCACACGACTTAATAGTATTGCATGAAATCGGACATGGCTATCAGGGAAACATTATCAACCACGGCTCAATACAAAGGCTCGGAGAGGTCTGGAACGATATTTACTCCCACTACTTCCAGGAAAAACATTTTGGTGAGGACATATTTAAATTTGGCTTCATGTACAATAGAGACCCAGTTAAATTTTTTAATGACATCGAAGAATTATTCGAAAGCAAGCAACCAGTTAACTCCTGGTATATGGACTACCACAGACTATTCTACTTGACATTAATTATCGACAAGGCAGAAAAATCCGCCTTCATTGACCTTAACAGGAATTATAGAAGACTCAGCAGCGAGCCTGAATTTCTTCCAGAGAACCACCCCCTTCAGGATCTAATTGCCAGCAGCTGTGCAAAAGTAGCAAACATCGACATATCCCCGTTGCTGGAACTCGGACAAACCCCCTTATCCAAAAAGCATGACACCATCAATCACTACCTTAACGGAGCGCCCGCATACCCACTTTACAAACTCGTCAAAAAAGAACAGCTTGATGACATACTAAAAACACTAAAGCTAAACAGCCGCCTTGCATTAGTCGATGCCATCACACTAAAAACAACTGCTCTGACCGGTTCCATAGAACTGGTATTAGAAGAAAATTTATTCAATCAAATATCCCACCAGGAAATACTACTCAGAGATGGAACCAATCTCTCCATTGTAGTACCTGTCACGACCCCCACTATTACTCTCGAACACCTGCCCATCGGGGTATATACACTACAAGCACCATCCTCCATCGACTGCAAGTTAAGCATCACCACTACTCACATAGAAGTAAAATCAGACACCAAAAACACTATCAGGCTTTCCCACCAACACAGGGCAGGAACGGCACTCGCAACTCAGACCATAGAATTAAACGGGTTTTCTGGAACATTCGCCTCAATTGAAGTCGACAACGAATACAACCACGCCTTTATCAACATCAACTCAAACGAGCCACACTCATTACTCCCAGGCAAAATTTTCACAACCATCAGCATAATGGATAGAAATCAAAACATTGTATTCCACAAAGAATTAATGGGCGATAACAAAACCCCATCAACTAATAAAATCCTGTTCGGCCCCGCCTATACCCTTGAAATTTTTCACGAAGAACCCGACAGAAACAAAATATCCCCAGAAACCCCATCAGTTATAGACAAAGACAACAAACTGAGCATCTTCGAACTAACCAGACAAGGTTTAAAAAACAAAAACCTTGACACTCCCGTAGAGGACAACCTTGAAATTCGAATTGAAGAAATGGCGACAAAACTAAGAGAAGCACCACACCTTTTTCTTCACAAACATCATTCAGGCAGAGATAACATCTCCCTCGCCATAGACTCTTTTAACCCTATAAAAAAAGCACAACTCGAAGACAAATACAAAGATCTTTACCTATCACATCAAAACACAAATCCGAGAGTAGTTACGGGCAACAAATTTATCTGGCACCAATATGGCTTGACGGATTTAGCGGCAATAGAAATCGAGTTCAACCTGGAACTCGAAATCATTACAATAAAATCTGGAACCGTTATCCCGCATAGTTACTTCACAAGTATTTACCTGGCTATCTGGATCCACAACGAAAACAACAATACATTATTGTGCCAGGAGCTCCGTGGTGACATTCCAACACAGCCATTTTCACAATCATTACCATTTAAACAAGGCAGTAAAATTTCAGTCCTTCACCTGGAACCCACACGCGCTCCAATAACCAACCTGGAAACAGGAGAGCAGTATCAAGTCATGCAAAGGCATTGCGTACGCGCGCTGGGACAAAATCGATTGCAGATCTAGAAGGCCAATGACCTGGATAGCAATTTTCTCTCAGGAGTCGCGGCGCAAATCCGGCGGAATCGGCAGGTCATCCTTGAGCGGATCAGGCCGCTTGCCCTTGCCCGCCCGGTACTGTCGAATCTGATAGACGTAGGCCAGTACCTGCGCAACCGCCAGATAGAGCCCGCCGGGGATTTCCTGCTCCAGCTCGGTGGAGTAGTAAATCGAGCGCGCCAGCGCCGGCGACTCCAGCAGCAGGATCTCGTTGGCCGCGGCGATCTCACGGATCTTCAGGGCCAGGAAGTCACTGCCCTTGGCCAGCAGCACCGGCGCATTACCCTTTTCCGGATCGTACTTGAGGGCCACAGCGTAGTGGGTCGGGTTGGTGATGACCACATCCGCCTCGGGGATCGCGGCCATCATTCGCCGCTGGGACATTTCGCGCTGCAGCTGTCGAATCCGCTGCTTGACCTCCGGCCGCCCTTCCTGGTCCTTGTGCTCGTCGCGCACTTCCTGCTTGGTCATCTTCAGTTTCTTGATGCTTTCCCACAGCTGTATCGGCACATCCACGGCGGCGATAATGGCCAGCCCGCAGGCCATCCACAGCGTGCTCCAGCCAACCACTTGCAGGCTGTGGGTGATCGCCCGGTCCAGTGGCTCATGGGCGATGCGTAACAGGTCGTCGATATCCGCCGACAACACCACAAGGGCCACGAACAGGACGATGAAGAACTTCGCCAGCGCCTTGAGCAGTTCAGCCACAGCCTTGCCCGAGAACATGCGCTTGAGGCCGGCACCAGGGTTCATACGGCTGAACTTCGGCGCCATGGTGCCGGCGGAAAACAGCCAGCCGCCGAGGGAGATCGGCCCGATCAACGCCGCCAGGAGCAAGGTGATCATCACCGGCTGAATCGCCAGCAAGGCAATCTTCCCCGAGTGCAGCAGATAGGTTCCCATCGCACGCTGATCCAGCACCACGTCGCGCGACAGGGAAAAGTTCAGGCGCATCAGGTCCATCATCTCCTGGGCAAGCGCCCCGCCGAAGACCAGCAGCGCACCGGCACCGGCGAGCATGATCGCCAGGGTGTTGAGTTCCTTGGAGCGGGCAATCTCACCCTTTTCACGGGCGTCCTTTTTCTTTTTCTCCGTGGGGTCTTCTGTTTTGTCCTGACCGCTTTCGCTCTCAGCCATGACTCAGCGCGCCTTTGCCAGTTCGCGTAAAAACTGCAGGGCCTCCGTGGCCAGCGGTTGATACTGATTAACGATGTCCGCCAGCCCGACCCAGACGATAAACAGCCCGAGCACCAGGGTCAGCGGGAAGCCGATGGAGAAGATGTTCAACTGCGGCGCGGCGCGGGTCATCACGCCAAACGCGATGTTCACCACCAGCAGCGCGGTGATCGCCGGCAGCACCAGCAACAGCGCAGCGCCGAGCACCCAGCCGAGTTTGCCGGCCAGCTCCCAGAAATGATTGACCATCAAGCCGCTGCCGACGGGCAGCGTAGTGAAGCTTTCGGTGAGCACCTCGAACACCACCAGATGGCCGTTCATGGCCAGGAACATCAGTGTCACCAGCATGGTGAAGAACTGCCCGATCACCGCCACCGACACACCGTTGGCAGGGTCGACCATCGAGGCAAAGCCCATGCCCATCTGGATCGCGACAATCTGCCCCGCCACCACGAAAGCCTGGAAAAACAGCTGCAGGGAGAAGCCCAGTATCGCGCCGACCAGGATCTGCTCGACAATCAGCAGCAGCCCGCTCAAATCCAGCGCGCTCACTGGCGGCATGGGTGGCAGGTTCGGTGCGATGACCACGGTGATGGCAAGGGCGAAATACAGTCGGATGCGCTTGGGTACCAGGGAGGTGCCGAACACCGGCATGACCATCAGCAAGGCACCGATGCGGAACAGCGGCAACATGAACGTCGCTACCCAAGTGCTGATCTGGGTATCCGTCAACTGCAGCAGCGATGACATGGCTTAGCCGATGACCTGCGGAATACTGCCGTACAACTGCTGGATGTATTCCATGAAGGTCTGCACCAGCCACGGCCCGGCGACGATCAGCGTCACCAGCATCACCAACAGACGCGGCAGGAAACTGAGGGTCTGCTCGTTGATCTGGGTGGCCGCCTGGAACATGGCCACCAACAGCCCCACCAGCAAACTTGGAATCACCAGCACGGCCACCATCAAAGTGGTCAGCCACAGCGCTTCACGAAAGATGTCGACCGCAACTTCCGGCGTCATGGCGAGACACCGCCGAAGCTGCTGGCCAGGGTGCCGATGATCAATGCCCAGCCATCCACCAGCACGAACAACATGATCTTGAACGGCAGGGAAATAATCAGCGGCGAGAGCATCATCATACCCATGGCCATCAGCACACTGGCCACGACCAGGTCGATGATCAGGAACGGAATGAAGATCATGAAGCCGATCTGGAACGCCGTTTTCAGTTCGGAAGTCACGAAGGCCGGCACCAGGATGGTCAGCGGCGCCTGATCCGGTGTCGCGATGTCAGTGCGCTTGGACAGGCGCATGAACAGCTCCAGGTCGCTGGTGCGGGTCTGGGCGAGCATGAAATCCTTGATCGGCACCTGCGCCTTGGCGACCGCATCCTGGGCCGTCAGTTTTTCCGCCAGATACGGCTGCAAGGCGTCCTGGTTCACCCGATCGAACACCGGCGCCATGATGAACAGGGTCAGGAACAGCGCCATGCCGGTGAGGATCTGGTTCGACGGCGTCTGCTGCAGGCCCAGGGCCTGGCGCAGGATCGAGAAGACAATGATGATCCGGGTGAAGCTGGTCATTAGCATGACAAACGCCGGGATAAAACTCAGCGCGGTCATGATCAGCAGGATTTGCAGGCTGACCGAGTATTCCTGCGCCCCCTGCGCATTGGTGCCCAGGGTGATGGCCGGGATCGACAGCGGATCGGCGGAGAATGCCAGCGGCGCAGCCAGCATCAAGGCCAGCGTCAAGACGATGCGTAGCGCACCCATTACTTCTTATCCTTCTGATCTTTACCCAGCATCTCCAGCAGGCGCTGCGCAAACTCCGGCGTCGGCTTCTCGGTGCTCGGCACCTGCACCGGCTCCTTGAGGACGTGCAGCGCTGTGATGCTGCCAGGGCTCAGGCCGAGCAGAATCTGCTCATTGCCGACCTGCACCAGCATCAGGCGGTCGCGAGGCCCCAGCGCGCGGGAGCCGACAATCTCGATCACCTGCCCCTTGCCGGCCGGCCCGGCCTGCTGGACCCGACGCAGCAACCAGGCGAGGAGGAAGATCAGCCCGAGCACCAGCAGCAGGCCGAACACCAGTTGCGTCAGCTGGCCAGCCACCCCGCTGCTCGCCGCCGGCGCGGCAGCCGTGGTCGCCGTTGCAACCGGTTCGGCCGCCAGCACGCTGATAGGCATGGCCAGCGCGCCCGCCAGCACAGCTCCGAGAAACTTTTTCACTCAGCGCAGCTTCTTGATGCGTTCGCTTGGGCTGATCACGTCCGTCAGGCGGATGCCGAACTTCTCGTTGACCACCACCACTTCGCCGTGGGCGATGAGCGTGCCGTTGACCAGCACGTCCAGCGGCTCGCCAGCCAGGCGATCAAGCTCGATCACCGACCCCTGGTTCAGTTGCAGCAGGTTGCGGATGTTGATTTCGGTGCTGCCCACTTCCATGGAAATCGACACCGGGATATCGAGGATCACGTCCAGGTTCGGGCCTTCGAGGCTGACCGGATCGTTGTTTTTCGGCACGCTGCCGAACTCTTCCATTGGCAGACGGTTGGACGCGGAATTGCCGGAATCGGCGGCAAGCAATGCGTCGATGTCGGCCTGCCCGGCATCACCGGTTTCTTCCAGGGCCGCGGCCCACTCATCGGCCAGGGCCTGGTCGTCTTGCGTGTTCATGATGTCAGTGTCCTCGGCGAGCAAAAGTTCAGAATTCGGTTAGTCGCGAATGGGTAGGAGCGCCGGTCAACGGCGCTCGATCGGCTCGATCACTTGCAACGCCAGGTTGCCCTTGTGCGAGCCCATCTTGACCTTGAAGGCCGGTACGCCGTTGGCGCGCATGATCATTTCTTCCGGCATGTCGACCGGGATCACATCCCCCGGCTGCATGTGCAGGATGTCGCGCAGGCGTAACTGACGACGGGCCACCGTCGCACCGATCGGCACGTCGACGTCCAGCACGTCCTGGCGCAGGGCGTTGACCCAGCGCTCGTCCTGGTCGTCGAGGTCCGACTGGAAGCCGGCGTCGAGCATCTCGCGCACCGGCTCGATCATCGAGTACGGCATGGTCACGTGCAGGTCGCCGCCACCGCCATCGAGTTCGATGTGGAAGGTCGACACCACAATGGCTTCGCTCGGGCCGACGATGTTGGCCATGGCCG
Source organism: Pseudomonas sp. GM33 (assembly GCF_000282295.1). Classification (NCBI taxonomy): domain Bacteria; kingdom Pseudomonadati; phylum Pseudomonadota; class Gammaproteobacteria; order Pseudomonadales; family Pseudomonadaceae; genus Pseudomonas; species Pseudomonas sp. GM33. The sequence goes on along the minus strand of NZ_AKJO01000090.1, from coordinate 78,922 downwards.
GGTTCACTTCGGAGTTGATGTACTCGAAGTTGACTTCCATGATCGCCTGCCAGGCTTCCTTCAGATCGACGAACGCCTGCTCCAGCACCATGCGCACCACACGCAGTTCGGTCGGGGTGAATTCACGCCCTTCGATCTTGGCGTGCCGGCCATCGCCACCGAAGAAGTTGTCCACCAGCTTGAACACCAGCTTGGCGTCGAGGATGAACAGCGCGGTGCCACGCAGAGGTTTGATCTTGACCAGGTTGAGGCTGGTCGGCACGTACAGCGAGTGCACGTATTCGCCGAACTTCATCACCTGCACGCCACCCACCGCTACGTCCGCCGAACGACGCAGCATGTTGAACATGCTGATGCGGGTATAACGAGCGAAACGCTCGTTGATCATTTCCAGGGTCGGCATGCGTCCACGGACGATGCGATCCTGACTGGTCAGGTCGTAGCTTTTGACGGCGCCGGGTTCGCCAGCGTTTTCGGTCTGTACCAGACCATCGTCGACGCCATGCAGCAGCGCGTCGATCTCATCCTGGGACAGCAGGTCCTGCACGGCCATGTCGTGTTCCTACTGCAGTACGAAATTAGTGAAAAGCAACTGTTCGATCACCACTTTGCCAAGCTCTTTCTGCGCCACTTCCTGGACGCTGGCGGTGGCCTTCTGCCGCAGCATTTCCTGACCGACCGGCGACGCGAGGGTCGCAAAGTCCTGCCCGGAGAACAGCATGACCAGGTTATTGCGGATCACCGGCATGTGGACCTTGAGCGCCTCCAGATCCGCCTGATTGCGCGCGAGCATGGTGATGCTCACCTGCATGTAGCGCTGGCGGCCGTTCTGGTTGAAGTTGGCCACGAAAGCCGGCGCCATCGACTCGAAAACAGCCGGCTGTTTGCCGACGGGAGCGGTTTGCGCTACGTCGGCGGCAGGCTTGCTCTGAGCGCTGTGCATGAAATACCAGGTCGCGCCCACGGACACACCGATCGCCAGCAGCAGGGCCACCACGACCAGGATGATCAACTTGAGTTTGCCTTTGGTTGCGGGGTCTTTTACTGCTGCGTCGCTCTTCGCCATGCCAATAATCCGTCACTATTCGGGGTTTCACAGTCGCACGGCAAGGGAAGAGCAAGTGTTATGCCAGAAGTGTCGGGAGAGATGGGCGGACCGGCTTCGGTCGGAAGATCACCACAAAGCCACTGTGGGAGCGAGCTTGCTCGCGATGGCGGCGTGACAGTCGATGAAAACTTGACTGCCAGGCCCTCATCGCGAGCAAGCTCGCTCCCACAGGGTTAGGTGTTGTGTTCGTCAGGCGTAGTAATCGACCGCGCTGGAGCCGATCACGCTGGTGGTATTGGCAGCCACTTCAGCGACGCCCGGCGTCAGGTCATCATCCATTGAATCGATACGGCCGCCGCTGGCGCTGGCCCGCCCGGCCTGGCTTTGCCGGGCTTGGTCCTGCCCTTGTTGTGAACCACGGGACTGGTCCGAAACGTTGACATCGACCTGCCCCATGCCCTGCTGCGCAAACATGTCGCGCAAGCGATGGACCTGGCTGTCCAGCGCCTCACGGACGCCCGGATGCGCACTCATGAACGTGACCTGGGTCTGCTGATCGGGAACCATGTTCACCCGAATGTCCAGACGCCCCAGTTCCGCGGGTTGCAACTGGATGTCCGCGGCCTTGAGGTTGGCGCTGGACAGGTACATGACCCGGTTCACCACCTCTTCGGTCCAGCCGCTCTGGTGTATGGCGATTGGCTGGTTCACCGGCAAGGCATTGGCGGTCTTCGGTGTGGCCGCCTGGGTCAGCGCGGCCAGACGGTTGGCGAAATCGTCGACACGGGTGTCGCTGCCAGCAGACTTGAGATCCTTCAGACCGTCATCGATCAACCCACTGAAAGCCTTGTCGTCACCGTTGCCGGTACTGTCCTTGTCGGCCTGAACCTCCAGCATGGTCGCCATGCCGGCGGCAAAGTTTTGCGCCGACGTCTGCTCGCCATCAGTTTGTGTCGGTGCCGCCTTTGGCTGCGCCTGACTGGAAGCCGACACGTGACCGCTCTGCTCCATCGCCAGGCGTAACGCCGGCAGGGCGTCGAGTGGATCGGCCTCGGGATCGAAATCGCCGTCAGCGCTGGTCGGCGCCGAAACGCTCGTAGCCGCGATCGCCGCAGCAACCGGTGCTTCAACCGTTGGCTGCACCGCATCGGCTACCGCGGGCGTTGCTGGCGCTGACACCACTGGCGGCATGGCTTGCTGCAATGCAGGATCCAGCGACGGATCGACCGGCGCGGCATCGACGACCTGAGCCGGGTCGGCCTCTGATGCATCATCGCCGGCGGCCTTGTCGTCAGCCTGCACCGACTTGTCGGCAGGCAAGGATTTGCCGCCATCGGCAACCACCGGCTCCGCGGCGGCAGACTTGTCGTCGCCAGCGCCTTTCTTTGCGCTGACACCGGCGACCTTGTCACGATCAGGGATCGGAGCATCCGCCAACGCGTTGGACTTGTTTTGGGCCTGATTGGCGTAGACATGGGCGAAGCTTGCAGCCTTGTCCCCGGGCTCTGCGGCCACTGCCGGGGAATTGGCGGAGGCAGCCTGAGTCTTGGCCTGCCTGGAGGCCTGAAGCAGAATATTGGGGGTAACGGGCATGAAACGGTCTCCGCTGCACAGGGCTCGTAAGTACAGTTGGGTTAGATAACTGCAAAGGTCGAGCCAGTTTCACTCGATAGAGACCAAAAGCAGCGCTTGCTCAGATTTTCGCCGGGCAACGCTGTCGCTCAGCTTCGTACAGAGGGCGGATACCGGCGAACTCACGGTCGATTTTGCCGACCAGTTCCAGAACAGCCGCACATGGCAAACTGGCGGCCTGCTGCTCAAGCTGGCGGCAGAGCTCGGTCAGCCTGAGGGCGCCCATATTACTGCTGCTACCCTTGAAGCTATGGGCGGTTTCAACCAGTAGTGCGGCACTGTCAGCCGCTCTCAAGGCTTTCAGGCGCTCTTCAGAGTCCGCAAGAAAGATATCCAGCAGCTCCGGATAACCCTCTTCCATCACTTCGCGCAATGCACTCAGTACGTTGCGATCCACATGTGTGTCGTCGTCCACTTGCTCACTCCTTGATCAAGAATGCGCGGATTATGCCAGAGCCTCCCAGATAAACTCCACGCGTGCACTTCGACCATTGTCGGTCCAGCGGGCGTTCCGCCCCAATTGGCGGATCAAACTGATCCCGCGTCCCGACAGGCGGATGGCGTCCAATGGCCTTTCCATCACCCGCTCGACATCGAACCCCTCGCCGCTGTCTTCGACCTGAATCGTCAGGCAACCGCCATCGTCTGTCGGTGCCACCTGCAAATGTACCCGCACGTAGCCTTCCTGCAGCCCGCCGAGCCGGGCATTGCGCTCTTGATAATATCGCGCAAAACCCGAGGCATTGCGCTTGAGGCTCGAATCCAGCCCCAGCACGCCGTGCTCCAGCGCGTTGGAATAGAGCTCCGCCAATACACTGTAGAGCGCACCGCTCTGAGCCCGCAGACCATGAACCTCAAGCAGCAACTGCAGCAGATAGGGCAAGGGATTGAATCGCTTGAGCGTGGCGGCGCGGAACTCGAAGCTTACCGACCAGTCCAGCGGGCACGACTGGCCGCTGTCGGAGTAAACCAACGTCGGCGGCGTGATCTGTTCCGGCTCCAGCAGGCTGATTTCGACCATGCTGACATCGTCGCGCGCCTCACCACCGAAATCGCGCAGCGCCTGCTCGATCTCTTCGAACAGCGCATCCGGCTGACGATTGGCGGCGAACACCTGCTGCAATCGCTGCACGCCAAACAACTGTTCATTGGCGCCGCAGGTGTCGATCACCCCATCGGACAAGAGAAACACCCGATCCCCGAGCGCCATGGGAAACACTTCGGTGCGCTCATCGAAGGATTCCGGGCTCAGCACCCCCAAAGGCAAGTGCCGAGCCGGCAGAGGCGTACGCTCGCCACTGGCAATGCGATGCAGGTAACCGTCGGGCATTCCACCGTTCCAGACCTCCACCGAACGACGCTGAAAACTCAGGCACAGCATCGTGGCGCAGCAGAACATGTCCACCGGCAGGATGCGCTTTAGCTTGGCATTCATTTCGCGCAGGGTTTCCGCCAGGCCATAGCCCTTGGCGGTCATCCCGTAAAAGACTTCGGCCAGGGGCATGGCGCCCACAGCCGCCGGCAGACCGTGGCCGGTGAAGTCACCCAACATTACGTGCATGTCGCCGGCCGGGGTGAACGCGGCCAGCAACAGGTCGCCATTGAACAGCGCATAGGGCGATTGCAGATAACGGATATTCGGCGCGGCGTTCAGGCAGCCGGCGTGCGCCACCTTGTCGAAAACCGCCTTGGCCACGCGCTGCTCGTTGAGCAGGTAGTCGTGGTGCCTGGCGATCTGGTCACGCTGCTGCAGAACAGTGTCCTGCAAGCGCCGCAAGCGATCCATCGCCTTGATCTTGGCCGCGAGAATCACCTGGTTATAAGGCTTCGCCAGAAAGTCGTCGCCGCCGACCTCCAGACAACGGGCCAGCGCCTCGCTTTCGGACAAGGACGTGAGGAAGATGATCGGCACCAGGGTTTCCCCGGCCAGGGCCTTGATCTGCCGGGCCGCCTCGAAGCCGTCCATGACCGGCATCATCGCATCCATCAACACCAGGTGCGGCTGTTGCTCGCGAAACGCGTCGACCGCTTCGGCGCCGTTGGCCGCCGTCAGCACTTGGTGCCCCTGGCGGCGCAGGATGCTCGCCAACAGCAGGCGATCGGCGGCGCTGTCCTCGGCAATCAGGATCGTCAGCGGCTCCAGTGGCTGCATGGCAATCAACTGATGTCGAACAGTTTGTCGAAGTTGGAGATGGCGAGGATTTTGCGCACGTCGGTACTGCTGTTGACCACGCGGATGTCGGAATCATCGCCACCGGCGTGATCGCGCAGCAAAAGCAGCATGCCCAAGGCCGAGCTGTCGAGGTAAGTGGCGTCTTTCAGGTCGACCACAACCGCCGATAGCTGTTTATCTTCGTAGGACTGACGAAATTCCTGATGCTTGGCGAAATCGAAACGACCCTTGACCGATATCGTCAGCTTTTGCCCATCGGGTGAGACTTCTGTAACAACTGGCATGTCATGGCTTCCTTGTCATTTGTAAACCTGCTTGTACAAGGTTTAGCAGTTGGTAGAGGTTGGGGCAAGGCTGGAAGCGGCGCGAATCCTGTGGGAGCGTGGCTTGCCCGCGATGAACGATAACGCGGTCCACCCGATTCAATGCTGATCCTGCCGTGGCAAGCGCTGGGACAGTTCATCGAGCAATTTCTGTTCGCGCCGGTCTTCGAGCGCCCGCGCCTCATCGGCATAGCGCTGAACCAGCTTGCGCAGGCCTTCGACCCGGGCAAATGCCTGCTGCCAGGTTTCCCGGGCCTTGTTCAGGTTGTTTTGATGCCAGGCCAGGCTTTGCCGCTGCTGGTCGATGGCCGTGCCCAGTTGCGCCAGGAAGCCCTGATAACCCAGCAACCATTGGCCCGAGACGCCGCCGCTGCCGCGTACGATCCATTGTTCCTGATAGTCGAGACGGAAGGCTTCGAGGTCGGCGAGCTTGCTTTGCGCCAGGCGCACCTGCCCTTGAAAGTGCCCCAGGCGCTGGACCGCGGTTTTCTCGGCCTTTTCGGCCATTTCCACCACCGGCGCCAGCCTGCCTGCCCGACTCTGGGCCATGACCGCTTACCCGCCCGCCGCGGGCGCGAAGATCGAGGCCAGATACGCTTCGCTTTCACCCAGGCTGATGCTGTCGTTGAGGCCCTGACGCAGGTATTTGACCAATTGCGGTTGCAGGGAAATCGCCAGGTCGGTCTCGCGATCGCCACCGGCGACATAGGCGCCGACGCTGATCAGGTCACGACTCTGCTGATAACGCGACCACAATTGCTTGAAGTATTGCGCACGGGTCATGTGCTCCGGCGACACCACCGCCGGCATGACCCGGCTGATGGACGCTTCGATATCGATGGCCGGGTAATGTCCTTCCTCGGCCAGGCGCCGGGAGAGCACGATGTGTCCGTCGAGTACACCCCGTGCCGAGTCGGCAATCGGGTCCTGCTGGTCGTCGCCTTCGGACAGCACGGTGTAGAACGCGGTGATCGAACCGCCGCCCTTCTCTGCGTTGCCGGCCCGCTCCACCAGTTTCGGCAGTTTGGCGAACACCGAGGGCGGATAGCCCTTGGTCGCCGGTGGCTCGCCGATGGCCAGGGCGATTTCCCGCTGGGCCTGGGCAAAACGGGTCAGGGAATCCATCAGCAACAGGACGTTCTTGCCCTTGTCGCGGAAATATTCGGCGATGCGCGTGCAATACATGGCGGCGCGCAGTCGCATCAGCGGCGCATCGTCCGCCGGGGACGCCACCACCACTGAACGCTTGAGTCCTTCTTCACCGAGGATGTGCTCGATGAATTCCTTGACCTCACGGCCCCGCTCACCGATCAGGCCGACGACGATAATGTCGGCCTCGGTAAAGCGCGTCATCATCCCCAGCAACACCGATTTACCGACACCGGTACCGGCAAACAGGCCGAGCCGCTGGCCGCGGCCGACCGTCAACATGCCGTTGATGCAACGGATGCCTACGTCAAGCGGCTCGCTGATCGGCTCGCGCTTGAGCGGGTTGATGGTCGGGCCGTCCATCGGCACCCAGTCTTCGGCCTTCATCCCGCCCTTGCCGTCCAGTGCGCGACCGGCACCGTCGAGCACCCTTCCAAGCATGCTCATGCCCATGGGCAGGCGACCGGTATCGGCCAGGGGCACCACTCGGGCACCGGGTGCGATGCCGGCGACACTGCCGACCGGCATCAGAAAGACTTTGCTGCCAGAGAAGCCCATGACCTCGGCTTCCACCTGCACCGGGTGATAGCTGTCGTCATTGATGACCATGCAGCGGCTGCCCATGGCGGCACGCAGGCCTTCGGCTTCGAGGGTCAGGCCGACCATGCGCAGCAGGCGGCCTTCGAGGATCGGTGCGCCCTCCAGTCCCGTGGCCTCGGCGTAGCTGCCCAGGCGCTTGGCGAAGCTGGTACGTTCAAGGCGCATCGGGGACATCCGGAGCCGGAGCGACCGCAGGCTTGCTGCCGACCGGCAGTTCCAGACTCAGGTCAGGCGCAGCCGGGTGCAAGGCCTGCTCGTGCAACTGATCGAACAGCTTGTCCATCACCCGCGCGACGCGGGTTTCCACCGTGGCGTCGATGCGACTGTGTTCTGTCTCGACCCGGCAACCGCCCGGCAACAACGACTCGTCTTCGACGATGCGCCAGGTTTCTTCATGGCGTTCGCGCAGGGCTTTGACCTGTTCGAAATCCTGCGGGTTGATGTACAGCCGCACATTGCCCACGCCCAGCGGCAAGAGCTTCAGCGCCTCGCGCATGACGTGTTCGATCTGCGTCGAGTCGATGGCCAGTTCGCGCTGGATCACCTGTCGGGTGATGTGCTGCACGAGGTCGACCAGGGACTTTTCGATCTGAGTGTCCTGTTCGGCGATGGGCTGGAACAGATGGGACATCAATTGCTCCAGCGCCGCGATCTTGGCAGTCAGGGCCACTTCGGCTTCCTGACGGACCTTGAGTGTGGTGCTGTGGAAACCTTCTTTCTCACCCACCGCGAAACCTTCGTTGTAGGCTTCCTGGCGAATGCTTTCGAGCTCTTCGAGGGTCAGTGGCTGGACTTCCTCCAGCGGCACTTCCTCCATTTCAGGCGGCTCGGGCTCAGGCTCCGGCTCGGGCTCGGGTGCAGGCGGGTCGAAACTGGGCAACGCCCAGGTATCGAAGCCACTGACATCCCTGGCCCGGATCAGGTCAGTGGGGGCATCATCATTCTTGACCATGGTGTTAGATCATTTCCTCGCCGCCCTTGCCGCCGAGAACGATTTCTCCGGCTTCGGCCATACGGCGGGCGATGGTGAGGATTTCCTTCTGCGCGGTTTCCACGTCGCTGACACGCACCGGGCCCTTGGCTTCCAGGTCGTCGCGCAACAGTTCGGCGGCACGCTTGGACATGTTCTTGAAGATCTTCTCCTTGACGCTTTCGTCCGACCCCTTGAGGGCCAGCACCAGCACGTCGGAGGACACCTCGCGGAGCAGCGCCTGGATGCCGCGGTCATCGACATCGGCCAGGTTGTTGAACACGAACATGAGGTCTTCGATCTGACCGGACAGGTCTTCGTCGACTTCGCGGATCGAATCCATGAGCTGGCCTTCGATCGAGCTGTCGAGGAAGTTCATGATGTCCGCCGCGCGCTTGATGCCACCCAGGGTGGTGCGCGAGGCATTCGAGTTGCCGGAGAACTGCTTCTCGAGAATCTGGTTGAGTTCCTTCAGGGCCGCCGGTTGCACGGTGTTCAGCGAGGACACGCGCAGGATGATGTCCAGCCGCACCTTGTGGTCGAAGTTGCCGAGCACTTCACCGGCCTGGTCCGGATCGAGGTAGGCCACCACGATCGCCTGGATCTGCGGGTGCTCATAACGGATCACGTCAGCGACGGCGCGCGGCTCCATCCACTTCAGGCTGTCGAGGCCGCTGGTGTTGCCACCGAGCAGGATGCGGTCGATCAGGCCGTTGGCCTTGTCTTCGCCCAGGGCCTGGGTGAGCATTTTGCGCACATAGTCGTCGGAGCCGACGCCCAGGCTGGTCTGGTCGCCGACGATATCGATGAATTCGCTCATCACCTGCTCGACCTGCTCGCGGTGCACATTACCCATCTGGGCCATGGCCACACCCACGCGCTGAACCTCTTTGGGCCCCATGTGGCGCAGCACCTGGGCCGCGTCGGTGGAACCCAGGGACAGCAACAGGATTGCGGCTTTGTCGACCTTGGACAGTTTGGCGGCAACGGCTCGGTTATCACTCATCTGCGTTAATCCACTCTTTCACGACCTGGGCCACCCGACCCGGGTCTTCTGCCACCAGACTCTTGATTGCGTTCAACTGAGCGTCATAGCCTTCGCTCGGGCTCGGTAGCAGAATGCTTTGCGGACCGCCAAGGCTGATGCGGTCGTTGGCCAACTCGCCATCCAGGCCACCCAGGCCGCCCAACTCAATATCACTGCCGATACCGGTCAGTTGCTTGCCGGTACCGCCACCGGTGATGTTGTTGAGCACCGGACGCAACACACCGAACACCAGCACCAGAATGAACAGCACACCCAGCACTTGCTTGACGATGTCCCAGAACCACGGCTGGGAGTAGAACGGAATATCGGCAATCACTTCACCGCGCTCGGCGGAGAACGGCATGTTGATCACACTGACGCTGTCACCCCGGCTGGCATCGAAGCCGACCGCGTCCTGAACCAGGCGAGTGAAGCGCGCCAATTCATCGGCGGTCCACGGCGCACGGGTGGTTTCCCCGTTGGCCGGGTTGATCTTGACCTGATCATCGACCACCACCGACACCGACAGGCGATTCAACCGGCCCTGCTGCTGTTTGGTGTGACTGATGGAACGGTCGAGTTCGAAGTTCCTGGTCGATTGCTGACGCTTGTCCGCCGGGTACGGAGCAAGCATCGGCTGACCGGTGGCCGGGTCCATGATTTGCTGGCCATTGGCATCAACCAGTGGCTGGCCCGGTTGCACCATGCCAGCTGCACCCGCTGTGCCGCCCGTGGTCTGCGGCGCGGAGGCCGGCGATGGCGGCTGGTTGCTCAAGGCACCCGGCACGCCTTGCGGACCATTGCTGGCGGTACGCTGCTCGTTGACCGACTGCTCGCTGCGCAACGCCGGTTGATCCGGATTGAACTGCTCGGAAGTCGACTCGACCGCACTGAAGTCCACATCGGCGGACACTTCGGCTTTGTAGCGATCGTTGCCCAGCACCGGTTGCAGGATGTTGTGCACGCGCTGGGTGAGCATGCTTTCCATGCGACGGCTGTAGTCGAACTGCTTGCCGGCCATGGTCAGCTCGGAGTTCTCCGCCTGATCCGAGAGCAGGTTGCCCTTCTGGTCGACGACGGTGATCTGCGACTTGCTGAGCTCGGGAACGCTGGTCGCCACCAGGTTGATGATCGCCACGACCTGGCCTGGCTCGAGGGAGCGACCGGAATAGAGTTCAACCAGAACCGAAGCACTCGGCTTGCGCTCGTCGCGCACGAACACCGAACTCTTCGGGATCGCCAGGTGCACGCGGGCCCCCTTGACGTTGTTCAGGCTGGAAATGGTGCGGGCCAGCTCGCCTTCGAGGCCGCGACGATAGCGGGTCGCTTCCATGAACTGGCTGGTGCCGAGCCCCTGTTCCTTGTCGAGGATTTCAAAACCGATGTTGCCGTCGCTGGGAGTGACACCAGCGCCCGCGAGCTTGAGTCGCGCACGGGACAGGTCATCGGCCTTGACCAGCAAGGCACCGGAATTGGGTTCGACGGTATACGGAATATCGGCGGAGGCCAGGGTATCCATGACCTGCTTGGCGTCCATGCCGGCAAGGCTGCCGTACAGAGGCCGGTAGTCCGGCTGTTGAGACCACAACACCACGGCAAAACCAATCGCCACGCTCGCCGCCAGCCCGACCAACAGGCCCACCTGACGCAACATGGTCATCTCGGAGAGGTTTTCCAGGAAGGACAACCCGAACAGCGGCGGTTTGCCGTCTGTTGGAGTGGCCTTGGCCGGAACATTATCGGCGACTGCTTCTGCCATGACTCAATCTCGTCCTTTAAACCGGCATCTGCATGATGTCTTGGTAGGCCTGTACCAGCTTGTTGCGCACCTGGGTCAACGCCTGGAATGACACACTGGCCTTCTGCGAGGAAATCATCACGTCTGTCAGGTCGACGCCGCTTTTGCCGATTTCGAAGGCGCTGGCCAACTGAGTGGAAGCCTGCTGGGTGTCGTTCACTTTATTGACGGCCTGGCCGAGCATGTCGGAAAAGCTGCTGCCCGACACTTCAGGGACGGCAGTCGCTTTCGGCGCAGACATGGCATCCATTTGCATGGCGCGCATATCCAGCATCAACCGATTGAATTCAATACCTTGGCTCATGGTCTCTCTCTTTGACGACCCGCAATTTTTTGACACTCACTCGGCGGGTCATGAGGTGTTAGCAACAAGGGTGCCAGCTCCGTGGCCACGCTGAACAAAACGCCTTCATCAGCTCGCAATCTTCTGTAGGAGCGAGCTCGCGATGGACCCAAGAACGACGTGTTTATCCTGAAACCCCGCGTTATCGTTAACGACCATCGCGAGCAGGCTCGCTCCTACAGGGCTCAGGCGCAGGCTAGCGGTCAAGTGGCGAACAGATAGGCTTCCACATCCATGCCGGCATCGCGCATCTGCGCCAGCTTGTAGCGCAGGGTTCGCGGGCTGATCCCCAGGCGCTCGGCCGCTTCTTTGCGCCGACCGCGCTCGGCGCGCAGGGTATCGATGATCATCTGGAACTCACGGCGACGCAGGTCATCACCCAGCGCACCGGCCGGCTCGGATTCGGCCTCCACAGGCCGCGCCGGAACCGACACAGGCAACGGAGCGCAGGCCACCGGCCCGGCCAGGCAGAAGTCCTGCGGCTGGATCACACCGCCCTGTTGCAGAATCAGCGCGCGCTGAATCGCGTTGTCCAGTTCACGCACGTTACCAGGCCACGGATAACCGATCAGGCACGCCTGAGCCTCGGGCGACAGCCTGGCAGCCGAATGCTTCATCTTGTTGACGTGCCTGGCCAACAGACGCTCGGCCAACGGCAGAATGTCAGCGGTGCGCTCGCGCAGCGGACGCCAGGCCAGCGGAAACACCGACAGGCGATAATAGAGGTCTTCGCGAAAGCGCCCCGCCGCCACTTCACCCGCCAGGTCGCGGTTGGTGGTTGCGACCACGCGAATATCCAGCGCGATCGGTTTACGCGCCCCAACCCTCTCGACCTCGCGCTCCTGCAGCACGCGCAGCAATTTGGCCTGGAGCCCCAGGGGCATTTCGGAAATTTCGTCGAGCAGCAGGGTGCCGCCGTCGGCCTGCTCGAACTTGCCGGCTTGCGCGGCAATGGCGCCGGTAAAGGAACCCTTCTCGTGACCGAACAAGGTCGCTTCAAGCATGTTGTCCGGGATCGCCGCGCAGTTGATCGCAATGAATGGCTGACTGGCGCGATGAGAATGCTGATGAATGTAACGCGCCAGCACCTCCTTGCCCGTGCCCGACTCACCCGAGATCAACACCGTGGAATCACTGCGCGCAACCCGCGCCGCCAGCTCGAGCAACTGCGCGCTGGCCGGCTCGAACGCTACCGGCCCCTCTCCTTCGGCCAGGCCAAGACTGCCCAGGGCATGGCGCGCCACCAGATCGAGCAACGCCTTGGGTTCGAATGGCTTGACCAGGTAGTCCGCCGCCCCTTGGCGCATCGCATCGACCGCACGCTCGACCGCACCGTGAGCCGTCATCAGCAACACCGGCAACTGCGGCTGCCGCGCTCGCAGCAGGCCCAGCAACTGGTGACCGTCCATGCCCGGCATGTTGACGTCGCTGATCACCAGGCTGAAGGCCTCGCCGCCGACAGCTACCAGTGCCTCTTGCGCCGAACCCACCGCCTTGTAATCGTGCCCCGCGAGCAACAGCGTATCAGCCAGCGCCTCGCGCAACGCACGGTCGTCCTCGACCAACAGAACCTTGATGCCCATCTCTGTCACTCCGCTCCCTGAGCGTTACTGAACAGCGGCAGGATCACCTGCGCGCAAGTGCCGCGACCGAGCCGCGAACGCAGCTGCAATTCTCCCTGATGCGCACGGGCCACCGCCTTGACCACGGTCAGGCCAAGGCCGGTTCCGGTGGCCTTGGTGGTAAAAAAAGGTTCGCCCAATCGCGCCAGAACCGCAGCATCGATACCCGAGCCACTGTCACTGACACACAGGCGCAGGGTGTTGCCGCGGGTGTAGAGGTGAATCTTCAGGCGCAGTTGACCGGCACCGGCCTGAATGGCGTTCTCGATCAGGTTGAGGATCGCGCCGACCAGGGTGTCGCGATTGCACAGCAACTCCCCCGAATGACTGTCGCACTGCCAGCGGATCGGCAGATCCTGCACATGGGTCAGTGCGGCCGCCTGCAGCGATTGCATCAGCTGGCCAGGGGTTACGCGGTCGGTCAGCGGCAACTCACCCCGAGCAAACACCAGCATGTCGCGCACCTGGTGCTCGAGCTCGTGCAGGCGCTCCTTGAGACGCCCGGCAAAACGCTGCTGGGTAGCGACCGGCAGCGCTTGCTCGGTCAAATGACTGGCGTACAGCAACGCGGCGGACAACGGCGTGCGTATCTGATGAGCCAAGGACGCGACCATGCGCCCCAACGACGACAGACGCTCATGCCGAGCCAATTGATCCTGCAGATGGCGGGTTTCGGTCAGATCATTGAGCAACACCAACTGGCCAGGCTCGGCGTCCAGCGAGCGCGTGGCAATCGACAGACGCCGCCCATCCTTGAGGGAGACCTCATGGCCATCGTCTTCACGCGGCGCAAAGCAGCGGGCAATGACGTGGCGCCACAATTCACCTTCCAGCGGCAGGCCCAGCAACTCGCACGCCGCCGGATTGGCTTCGCGCACGATGCCCTGGGCGTCGATGACGATGACACCGCCAGGCAACAGATCAAGGAGATTTTGCAGGCGGTTGGCCAGGCGTTCTTTTTCCGCCAGCTCCTGCATGCGCTGGGCGCTGACCACCGCCAGTTCACCCTTGAGCTCGGTGACCCGGGCTTCGAGCATGCTGTAGGAATCGGTCAACTGACTGGACATCTGATTGAACAGCGCGAATGCCTGCTCAAGGCCCAGACGGCTCGCCTGCTCTACGGACGACGGCTGCCGCGAAGCATCCCCAAAAGCATCTGAGGCAGGAGATATCTGGGCGGATAGGGGCATGGTGCTCTCTCGCTTGGCTGACCGTCAGTGAAACGGAACGTTGCGAGGGCAAAGCAATACCCATGCCTAAAAAAAACTTCTTATAAATGAATGAGTTGAAAAACAGGCGTCAATCCTCCGCCTGTTCGTCTCCATCACGACGGCTCATGCCGTACTTGCGCATCTTTTCCACCAGCGTGGTACGACGAATACGCAGGCGCTCGGCCGCGCGGGCCACGATGCCATTGGCATCATCCAGCGCCTGCTGAATCAACCCTTGCTCCAGGCCACCGAGGTAGTCCTTCAGGTCCAGGCCCTCCGGCGGCAACATGGCGTTGGCCGTGAAGTCCTGCGTATGACCATTGATGGCCACGCGCTCTTCCAGATCGGTGCGCAGGCTGTCGACCATTTGTTCGTCTTCATCGTCGACGTAGCGGAATTTCTTCGGCAGCTCGACCACGCCGATCACGCCGTATGGATGCATGATCGCCATGCGTTCCACCAGGTTGGCCAGTTCGCGGACGTTGCCCGGCCAACCATGCCGGCACAGCGACATGATCGCCGCCGAGTTGAAACGGATCGAACCGCGCTTCTCGTGTTCCATGCGCGAGATCAGCTCGTTCATCAGCAGCGGAATGTCCTCGACGCGCTCGCGCAGCGGCGCCATCTCGATCGGGAACACATTCAGGCGGTAGTACAGGTCTTCGCGGAAGGTGCCGATCTCGATCATGCTTTCGAGATTCTTGTGGGTCGCGGCAATGATGCGCACGTCGACGCTCTGGGTCTTGTTGCTGCCCACGCGTTCGAAAGTGCGCTCCTGCAATACGCGCAGCAGCTTGACCTGCATCGGCAGCGGCATGTCGCCGATTTCATCGAGGAACAGGGTGCCGCCATTGGCCAGCTCGAATCGACCGGCACGGCTGGTGATCGCCCCGGTGAAGGCGCCCTTCTCATGACCGAACAATTCGCTTTCCAGCAACTCGGCCGGGATCGCCCCGCAGTTGACCGGCACGAACGGCGCTTCGCGGCGCTTGGAATGGTAATGCAGGTTGCGCGCAACCACTTCCTTGCCGGTGCCGGACTCACCGAGGATCAGCACGCTGGCATCGGTATCGGCAACTTGCTGCATCATCTGGCGAACGTGCTGGATCGCCCGGCTGGTGCCGACAAGACTGCGGAAAAGATTGGGTTCGCGATGACGACCGCGCTCGCGGGCCTGGTCGTACATCTCGCGATAGACCTGGGCACGGTGCAGCGAATCGAGCAGCTTGCTGTAGCTGGGCGGCATTTCGAGGGTCGAAAGCACCCGGCGACGCTGATCCTCCGGCAGGTCAATGGAAGAATTATCGCCCATTAACAAAACCGGAAGGAACTCATCCCAGGTCGAGAGTGTCTTTAGCAAGCCCAGAAGTGCACCAGGAGCATTGACCGTCCCGATCAGGACACAGATTACTTCACGACTTGACGACAAAGAGCCGACAGCCTGCTGCCAGTCATGGCTACCGCAGGGTAAATTTTCTTCGCCGAGAAAATTTAAAATCACCGCCAGGTCGCGGCGGCGGACGCTATCGTCATCAATCAGCAGAATTTTGGTTTCACGCCACATGCAATAGCAACTTCCCTAGTCAACTCAATGCCCAAAATGCTGGGGCAAGCTAAACGCTTGCAGGCCTGATATGCCTGAAGACGACTGAATTCTGGAACCAGCCACTAGTTAAGTCAAAAAACCGTGCACAGTCAAATTTATGGCGCACATGTCTGGATTAACTTGGGGTTAATTATCCAAACAGATGGTAAACCTTTGATGCCTTTTGTGCTTGGTTCATCTGCGACATCTCATCGACTATTGCCTGACGCTCGCCCATCGTTGCCGTCAATAAATCTTTGTACACCGCCAACAACCCTTCCAGATTGCTGCGCACCGCGTCTTCGTCGATCGGCGCTTCACTGAGCACCTCGTCGACGCACTCGCGACAAGCCGTATCCAGCTCGCCAATGGCATCCCAGTCGCGCGCCTCCAGGGCGTCGATCAGGGCTTCTCGGGTTTCTTCTATGCGCCGCAGTGCTTGACTCATGACGTCATCCTCGGCCGTCAGGCCTGTGGGCCACCAATTGCATCCCAACCGCTTTTGAGGGTTTCGAGCAAACCCGATACCTCATCGATGATCGCCGCGTTGTTATCGCGATTGGCTTCCATCAGACGGGTCATCATGTAGGCGTACAAGTTGTCGAGCTGTTGCAGCGAAGCCGGATCTTCGGTCTTTTCCGGGTTCAAGCCATCACGCAGGCCGATGATGATGTCCACGGCCTTACCCATCATCAACCCCTTGAGTGCGATGTCACCCCGCTCCATGGCTCCTTTGGCTTGGGCCATGCGGTCCAGACCACCCTCCATCAACATCTGCACCAGGCGATGGGGGTTGGCTTCAGAGATCTGGGCATGGGAATTGACCTTCTGATATTGGCGAAGGGCTCTCATGGGGTTCATGGTTCTACCTCGTGACAGACAACAGCTTGAAATTGGGAAGGCTCTGATCTTTATGTCGACTGATCGACACATAACTTTAACGCGGCCCCACTACCAAAGAAAAACCAAGCACTGTCATTACAGCCTGCCTGGGGTTTTTATGCCTGATCCGGATCAGTCGGACTTCGGATTGTTCAGCGCATTGAGCGTGGTCATGATGCTGTCGCTTTGGGCGCGCAGCCTGGCTACCAGGGAGTCCATGGCCGTGTACTTGGCGCTGAGGCTCGCTTGCAGGCTGGTCATCCGCGCATCGAGGGAATCCTGCTGCTTCTTCAGGTCGTTCAGACTGTCGGTCAGGCTTGCGGAACGCGCTGCAAAAACCCCGGTATTTTTCTGCGCGAAGCTGTCGGTTGCGGACTTCATGCGCGCAAGCAATCCGGTATCACCTGAAAAGATCCCGTTGATGTCGGCGGCATTCGTCGCGACCGCTGCATCGAACAACTTGTCATCGATTGATAGCGCTCCGGTTTTCTGGTCAGTCTTGACACCAAACTGAGCGAGTGACTTCATCTGCCCACTGCCACCCATCGCATTCAGCTCTGTACGCACCGACGACAACAACGAGCGCAGCGATGCATCGCCTGTGAGGGCACCCGATGTAACTGAACCATCGGCATTGGTAGTGACTTGAGTCTCAGCGTTTGCAGCCTTGATCAGGGCGTTATAGGTATCGACAAAACCCTTGACCGCAGATTTCAACGTAGAACCGCTGGCAGCCACCGTAATAGTGGCTGGTGTCGCTGCACCACCACCGGAAGGAACCGGAGATACACCCGTCAGCTTGACGGTGATCCCGCTTACGGCATCGGCAATGGTATTGGTTTTGGATACCATCGACACGCCATCAAGCGTGTACGCGGCATTTTGTGGCGTAGCAAGGACAGAGGTCCCGATTTCCAGACCAGAGTCTCCCGTCAGGATCAAATCCGAATCCTCACCCGTGGTGCTCGAGGTCAGTACCATTCGAGAGCCATTGGCGTCGGTCAGAATGTTGGCGCTCAAGCCTTGGTTGGCGTACTGCGAATTGATCGAGTCACGGACCTGTTGCAACGTCGCACCATCAGGAACGCTGACATCGAACGTATTTGCGCCCTGCTTGATGGACAACTTGGTTGGTGCACCACTGGCATTAACTACCGAAGATGCTCCGTCGGCGAAGACCTTGGTGGAAATTTTCGACGCCGTGGCCAGTTTGGTGACCAGCAATGAGAAACTGCCGGCCGCCGCGCCAGCACCTATGGACACGGTTGCGACTTTTTCATCAGACGACGAACCATTCAGGCCACTGAAGGTGGTGGCAGTTTTCATGCTGTCCATCGCACCACGGAAAGCATCCAGCGCCGCCTGGATTTTGCCGATCGACGACAGCGAGGTAGTTGCTTTCAGCGTTTGATTGTTGATCTGCGTCTGTTTCGGCGCTCTTTCGGAGTCCACCAAAGACTTAACAATCGCCTGGGTATCGATGTTCGAACCAATACCGCTGACCGTTGTACCCGCCATCATCTCTCTCCTTATCCAGCGGCTGCCGTTTTCTTGACCGCAAACATCTTAAAAAGTGGCAGCAACAAAATTCATGCCAGTTCAGACCTTGTCGTTGAACAACAAACTGCTGGCGTCCGACAGGCTCTGGGCCAGTTTCAGTGCAGCTTCCGAAGGGATCTGGCGAATTACCAGACCTGTTTCGGTGGCGATGACCTTGACCACGACGCGGCCAGTGGAATCATCAATGGAAAAATCCAGATTGCGCTGAGCAGCCTGGACAAACTCCTGAATATCGGTGACAGCTTTCTCTAGCTCGTCACGCTTTGGCTCCGCTGCAGCCTTCGCTATTTCAGTCTTGGGCTGCTCCGGTTTTCCAGTGACGTTCGGCGTTACGCTCTGAGGGGTAACAGCGGGATAGGACTGGTTCAACTTGACGTTCATGTCCATGCCTAATCTCCTGATCATGAAAAAACAAAAGGGCGCGTAAACGCGCCCCTCCGTCAGTTATCAAGCGCCGGAATTAACCCAGCAGCTTCAGCACAGCCGATGGCAGCTGGTTAGCCTGAGACAGGATTGCGGTGGAAGCCTGTTGCAGGGTTTGCTGCTTGGTCAGCTGAGCAGTTTCTGCCGCGAAGTCAACGTCCTGGATCACACCACGAGCAGCAGTGGAGTTGTCCGAGATGCTGCGCAGGTTAGCCACGGTGCTGTCGAAACGGTTTTGTACCGCACCGAGGTCAGCACGCTGAGAGTCGATGTTGGAGATCGCCTGGGTGATCACGTCGATCGCGTCCTGAGCGCTGGCTGCAGTGCTGACGTTTGTGTCGGAAACATTAGTTTTTGTCGAGCTAATAGAGTCAGCACCAAACAGATCCTTCGCGGAAGTGTTGGCAGCACTGCTCAACGAATAGCCACTGGTGGAGTTCAGGCTCACAGCCCCCGTAGCAATTACACCTGCAGCAAAATCGGTTCCAGTACCGTATGTGCCGCTAGCATCTTTGGTGGCAATCTTGATACCGGCGGAGCCCACGTCACCAGCGTCAATGGACTTAACTGTGACGTTTTCACCGGTTGCCGACTTAATCGACAGGCCGTTGACCTTATCATTAACGACACTGATACCCAGCTTAGCGGCGTTTGACTTCAGTTGTTCAGCCAAATCATCCTGGCTGGTTACACCAACGAAACTAACATCGGCACCGCCGATGCTCAGGGTGAAGTTAGCTGGCTTGGCGGCGTCAATTTTGGTAGCGTCGAAAGTGAAATTGGCCTCAGTGCTGGCACTGGCAGTCATACCACCGATAACACCGTTGAACTTGGTGGCAATGTCTTTGGCCGAGTCAGCAGTATTAACGGTAACTGTGCCGGTATCACCACCGCCGTTAACAGTGATTACACCAGCTGTAACGCCGAGGCCTGGCGTAATGCCAACGCTCTTCAGTTGCTGCGAACCAATGTTGTTGGCCGCAACATTACCCAGGCTCATGTCAATGGTCTGGTTGGAGTTTGCACCCACTTGGAATGCGGTAGTACCGAACGAACCGTCCAGCAGGTTACGACCACCGAAAGTAGTGGTGGTAGCAATACGAGTCAGTTCAGCGGTCAGAGCCGAGTATTCAGCGTTGTTCGACTTACGGTCTTCAGCGCTTGGCGAGCCGTTCGCGGAAGCCAGAGCCAGGGTACGCATTTTCTGCAGGATGTTGGTGGATTCCTGCATCGCGCCTTCAGCCGTTTGCGCGATGGAGATACCGTCACCGGCGTTCTTGATGGCAGTGCCCAGGCCGTTGATCTGGCTGGTCAGACGGTTGGAAATTTGCAGGCCGGCAGCGTCGTCTTTAGCGCTGTTGATACGCAGGCCGGAGGACAGGCGCTGCATGGAGGTCTGCAAGTTACCGGAAGCTTTGTTCAGGTTGTTCTGAACGGTCAAGGAAGCAAGGTTGGTGTTTACGGTTAAAGCCATGACGAAATCCTCGTTGGATGGGTACTGCGGCTTCCGGCCCTGGCTACCGCCTGGTGTGGCCTAGAGAACCTACGTAATAGTTATCGTCGTGAAGAGGCTTTGCTTGAGGGGTTTTTTGCAAATTTTTAGTGGCAGGGTGCCAGCCCTTTATTTTCAAGGCTTTAAAGCCAGAAACCTGACGCCAGAAAAACGCAAAACGCCCGAAAACTTACGTTTCCAGGCGTTTTTTTTTGCAGCAACGGTTGAGTCGATCAGCCGCGATAAAGAATCGCCGAGCCCCACGACAGGCCTACACCGAAGCCGCTGATGGCCACACGGGTCCACTTGGAATCGAACACGTGGTTCTGCAACAGCAGCGGAATACTCGACGAGACGGTATTACCGGTTTCGAGCATGTCCTTGACGAACTTCTCCGGATCACCTTCTTCAAAGCGGCGTGCCACGGCGTCGACGATGGCCGCACTGCCCTGGTGAATGCAGAAGGCATCGATATCCTGCGCTTGCAGATTGGACTCATCCAGCAGCTCATGCAGGTGCGCCGGGACTTTCAACAAGGCAAAGTTGAACACCTGACGACCATTCATGAAGAACACACCATCAGAGACTTTCAGATGCGGCGCACCGGAACCGTCAGTGCCGAACTTCGACTTGCCGAGCTGCCAGACAGCGTTTTCGCCCATCCAGGTGGCGGTAGCAGCATCGCCGAACAGCATCGTGGTGTTGCGGTCTTCCGGGTCAACGATCTTCGAATAAGGATCGGCGGTGATCAGCAGGCCATTTTTCAGCCCTGCCGCTTCCATGAAGCCTTTGATCGCATAGATGCCGTACACGTAACCGGAACAACCGAGGGAAATATCGAAAGCGGCGACATGGGTCGGCAAGCCCAGCTTGTCCTGAACGATGGCGGCGGTGTGCGGCAGCCCTTCTTCATCACCGTTCTGGGTGACGACGATCAAGCAGTCAATGGATTCACGCTTGAGTTCTGGACTGGCGGCGAACAGCGCATTGGCTGCTTCGACACACAAATCGGACGTTTCCTGATCGGCATCCATGCGCGGCAAAAACGCAGAACCGATTTTGCCAAGGATAAAGGTTTCGTCCTTGTCGAACTTTGCACCCTGGGCGTAATTATCAATCCCGGCTGCCGGCACGTAACTCGCTATATTTTTTATGCCAATCATTATGGCTTCCCAATAATAAACAGCTGAACATCGCCGCTCGCTGAATCGAGGGCGTCTACAGTCAGGGCCTGGCCCCAGAGGAGGCAACATCGGGGCTCAAGAAAAACACCTTGAACAGCCCGCCACCTTCACCGCCCGCAGACAGGATACAGTGAAGATGCGCGTTTTGACTGACAGGTCACTCAGGCATCGCTGCTTTATTTGATTTTGTGGTCCAGATCCCGCCCTGCCCGGCCTCGCATGCCCCTGAAAAAATGCAAAAAAAAACCAGCCCCCTTTAACAGGGGCTGGCCGCGAGCGGTCAAGACCGACTCAAAGCTTGTTGAACAGGCTCAACTGGGAAACCTTGGCGAAGGCCAGTTGCGCGGCCTGCAGCATGGTTTGCTGCAAGGTCAGACGCGTCAGTACTTCCGCCGGGTCGGCGTTCTTGATCGAGTTAGCCGTCGATTCGTTGATCAGGCCGGCGCTGGAGTTCTGGTCCGTCTGCATGTCCATCACGTTACCCCGGGCACCGATCGCGCCACGCGCAAGGTCGACCTGATTCTTGCCGTTGTTCAGGTTGGCAATGGACGAAGCTACCGTGTTCTCCAGAAAACGTTGGGCGGTCGGGTTGCCCTGGGTCGGTGCTTCGAGCGCCGAACGCAGCTGACTGATGGTGTCGAGTACGTTCTGGGTCTGGTGCGTATTGACCGCGATATCGAACTGATCACCCGGATTGAGCACGCCGGGAGGCGTGCCGCCACTCAGGGTAAAGTCGACACCGGCCGCTGTCGCCACTCCAGCCACCACGGTCCCGGAGGTTACCGGCGTGCTGCCGCTGGTCAACGGACGGGCGTACAGGTCGAAGGTCCCGGGACCGGTGAACTTCAGGACCGCCCCGCCTTCGGGGAAAAAGCTGTTGTAATCAGCGGCATTGCTCACCGCTGCATTGCTCACGACAACCGTCGATACGTTGCTCGGGGCACGGTTGCTGACGAAGCTGTCCGGCTTGGCCGACAACTCAAAACTGTGAGTGGCGATGAAGCCATTGATGTTGGTGGCGTTATCGCCAGCCTGGGGGGTGATGTCCAGCTTGAACGTCACGCCGCGGAAGTTGATGTCGGAGCCGCCCTTGGCATCCGGGTCGAACACCCCGCCGCCAGTCGCCTCGGCGGTCCTGTCGGCGCCGGTGGCATCGGTGATCACGAACTGGGTGCTGCTGGTGAACTGCAACTTGTAAGGCTCGCCGCCGCGAAAGTTCGCATCGAAGGCCGGACCGGAGTTCACCAGGCCTGGCGACAGCCTGACGCGCCCGTCATCGACGGGCGGCGTGAGCATGGTGGTCGAGCTGCGAGCAGCGTTGATCGCCTGCTGGAAAACGTCCCAGCCGGTATCGTTAAGGCCCAGCGACATCGAGTCACCGATCTTCAGCTCCAACTGAGTCTGGTCACCCTGATAGCTATAGGTGCCGTCACTGTTGCGCACAAACGGCTGGGTATTGTTGCTGGCGCCAGAGAAGATGTACTTGCCGTTGGCGTCCTTGCTGTTCATCAAGCTCAGCAATTGCTCTTCGGACTGCTTGAGTTCTGCGGCAATGGATTTACGGTCATCGTCATTCAACGAACCGCCACCGGCACGTATCGCCAACTCGCTGACTTTTTGCAGTACGTTGTTGACGCTGTCCAGCACGCCCTCTTCTTGCGCTTGAGCCGTGTTCAACGAATTGATGTTGGTGGTGTACTGACCCAACATGGCTTTTTGCTGCTCAAGTTGCAGAAGGCGGGCCGCGCCGACCGGATCATCCGCTGCGGTCTCAAGCTTGACGCCGCTGCTGGCCTGCTCGGCGGTCTTCATCACGTTATTGAGGTTGCGAGAGTAGTTGGCAGCCGTCGTGGCGTAATACTGTGCTGTAGAAATGCGCATGTTCTACGGCTCCTTAAAGGGCATTGATCAGAGTGCTGAAAATTTCCTGCGCAGTCTTGATGATCTGCGAAGACGCCGTGTAGTACTGCTGATACTTGGTCAGGTTACCGGCCTCTTCATCGAGATCGACCCCCGACAGCGAGTCACGGGCGTTTCGCGCCCCGGTCAGGATGGTGTCAGTGGCGGTGCCGTCCAGTTGAGCCTGCTTGGTCTGGGAGCCGACGCTCGACACCAGGCCACCATAAGCCTCGGTAAAACTCACACCTGGGCTCGTGGCAGTGGCCCCCACCGTTGCCTTGGTTTGCAGACCGAGCAAGGCCGAAGCATTGCGGTTGTCGGTGCTGCCGGCCGCGGTCATGGAAATATTGAAACTGTCACCCGAAGCCAGGCTGCCGCTGACGGTCATCCCCACGCTGAAGGTTTTGGCATTGCCACCGGCATCGGTGTAAGGCACGGCAATGTTCAGGTCGTTGTTCTGGCCTGGCACGATGTTGCCGGTACCGACGCTGTTGCCCTTGGCGTCGAACACCTCGTAGGCCGTGGCGCTGGTCATGAGCATGCGAACCGGCATCGATGCCTTGACCGCCGTCTGCATTTCCAGGCGCTGGACCGGATCGTAGATATCCAGGGCAGTGTTCAGTGTCGGCTGACTGACAGCACCGGTACCGTCATTGCCCGAGGCCTTGGAAGAGCTTAGCGGAGCGGCCGTGGCCAGGGTTTTGGCGTCGGTCATGACCGTGGTCATGTCCGCGGCGGAGCTGCGCGTCGGGGTAATCTTGAAGCTGTCGCCGGCGGTGACCGAGCCTGCGTTCAGGCTCAGGCTGAAGCCATCGATGACCGGCTCGGCAGCAGGAGGTGTAGCGAAAGCGAAGTTGCCCATGTCGGTGTTATCCGACAAGCGACGCACGTTGTAGCCCGTGGCCGTGATGGTCACCTGATAGTCACTGGCCTGCAGCTTGCTGGTGTCCTTGATGGTGACGTTCAGGTTGCCGGAGGCCGGGTCGTTGTTCGCATTGGCGATGCTGCGCTGACTGATGGCCGCCGCGCTGTTGATGTTGTTGAACAGTGCGGCGCCGAAGTTGCCGTTCTGGTCCAGGCCCTGACCCAACTGCTTGTTGACCTGATCCGCCACAACCATGGCGATGCGGCCCAGGCTATTGACCGCCGGCGTCAGCACTTCAGAGCGATAGCGCAACAGTCCACCCATCTGGCCGCCGCTCATCACACCCGTGATGTCGATCGACGAACTGCCACGATCCATGATGATCGAGGAACGGGTCGGGTCGGTCGGGTCTGCCGCCATACGCAATTTATTGACCGTGTCGCCTACAACCAACGGCTGGCCGCTACCCAGGTAGACATCCAGTCGGCCTTCGGTTTCGGTGACCTGAGTGCCGACCAGCTCGTTGAGCTGGCGAATGGTTTCGTTGCGCTGGTCCAGCAGTTCGTTGGGCGTGCCACTCGAACTGCTGACTTCACTGATTCTCTTGTTGTACGCCGCGACAGTCGACGCCAGCTTGTTGACCTGTTCGGCCATCGAACCCAACTGATCGTTGATGTAGGTGTTCTGCTGCGTCAACTGCTGGGACATGGCATTGAAGCGGCTGCTCAAACCCTGGGCATTGGTCAACAGCGCCTGGCGTGCAGCGTTGTCGTTGGAGTTCGCGGACAGCGTCTGCAACGACGAGAAGAAGGACTGCAGTGTCTTGGTGATGCCGGTGCCACTGTCGGACAGCAGTTTGTCCACCTGAGTGGCCTGCCCCAGATAAGCTTGCGCATCACCGTTGAGCGAGGTGGTGGTCTGCAACTGTGCATCGAGGTAGCTGTTGTACACCCGACGCACATCGGCCAGCGTCGTGCCGGTGCCGATGAACACATTGCCGTACTGAATAGAGCCTTTGGTGCCCTGTACAGTTTGTTGGCGCGAGTACCCGACGGTATCGACGTTGGAAATGTTGTTACCGGTAGTCACCAGCGAAGCGTGGCTAGCAGAGAGCCCCGACATCCCGATATTGAGCAAACTCATGGTTCAGACCTTATTCCTTGTGCCTATAAAGGCGTAGTGGAAACGCCCGCCGCAGCGTAGTTCTGGTAACTCGTCATCTGCTTGGCTATCTGCGAAATCTTGCTCGCGTAGTCCGGGTCGGTTGCGTAACCGGCCTTCTGCAACTCGCGTACAAACTGTTCCGGGTTATCGGCCGACTTCACGACATCTTGATAGCGATTATTGGTCTGCAGCAAAGTCACAAGGTCATGGAAACTGTCCTTGTAGGAGTCGTAGGAACGGAACTCGGCCGTCTCCTTGACCATCTGCCCGTTCCGGAATTCGCTGGTGATCGCCCGCGCCGAATTCCCCTGCCAACTGTTGCCGGCCTTGATGCCGAACAGGTTGTGGCTGCTGCTGCCATCCTGCTGGCACATGACCGATTTACCCCAACCGGTTTCCAGCGCCGCCTGGGCCACCAGGTAACGCGGATCGACACCAATCCGCGCCGCCGCCTCCTTGGCCATCGGCAACATGGTGTTGACGAACTGGTCGGCGGAACTGAAGGCTTTCTTCGGGGGCGCCAACGGAATCTGCGCCATGGCGCGACCGTAGATCTGCATGCCGCCCGAGGAGGATTGCTGCGCAGTCGCCAGCCAGTCGCCGTTGTACAGCGGTCCCGTGCCGGTGCTTGTCGCGCGCTCAGGCAACGGTGTCTTGTTGATCGTCGTGGCAGCGGGCGTCGCCGAAGGCACCAGCCCGGCCAACAGACGATCAGCCAGCTTCGGCAGCAATGCCAGGCGTCGCTGATTGATCAGCGCCATGTCATTGCGATGACCACCCTCACCCGCCTCTTGAGGGGCGTGGACCGAGCGCGAAGCCCACAACGGACGCTGGCCATTGACCCGCGACAGCGGTCCGTTGATTGCCGTCGTGCCGGCTGCCACCGGCGTTTGCACGGCGGCTTTCGCGGCCTCTTGCCTGGCCAGAGACGCTGCGGCGGCTTCACCCGGCGCCAGCGGTTTGTCCTTCGACATCTGGCGCATCAGCACATCAGCCAGGCCGATACCACCGCCCTCGCGGGACATGGAAACGGCCAGTTGCTGGTCGTACATTTCCTGATATTGCTTGGCCGCCGGGGTGTTCATCGGATTGTCCTGGCCCAGCGCTTCGGTGGCCGAACGCATGGACTTGAGCATTTCCCCGAGGAACAGCGACTCAAACTCCTGCGCCACCTTGCGCAGGTTGCCGTCGCTGTTCTTGTCGCCGACCTTGAGCTGATTCAGACGATTGAGGTCCGAGTAGGAACCCGAATCGCTGCTGCTGACCAGACCGCTCTTGCGCATATCCACGATGGCCGTCCTCAGATCACGATCAGGTCGGCTTGTAGGGCGCCGGCCTGCTTCAGCGCTTCGAGGATGGCCATCAGGTCACCCGGTGCCGCGCCGACCTGGTTCACCGCCCGCACGATCTCGTCGAGGGTGGTGCCAGGGCCGAACTTGAACATCGGCTTGGCTTCCTGCTGGGCATTGACCTTCGAACGCGGCACCACCGCCGTCGTACCATTGGACAGAGGGCCGGGCTGGCTGACGATCGGGTCTTCGGTGATGGTCACGGTCAGGCTGCCGTGGGTCACGGCGGCCGGGGAAACCTTGACGTTCTGGCCGATCACGATGGTGCCGGTACGGGAGTTGATGATGACTTTCGCCACCGCCTGGCCCGGATCGATCTCGAGGTTTTCCAGGATCGACAGGTAGTCGACCCGCTGGCTTGGATCGAGCGGCGCGGTGACGCGAACCGATCCGCCGTCGATGGCCTGGGCCACGCCAGGGCCGAGCATGTTGTTGATCTTGTCGACGATGCGCTTGGCCGTGGTGAAGTCGGAACGGTTGAGGTTCAGCGTCAGGCTGTTGCCCTGGTTGAAACCGCTCGGCACCGCGCGCTCCACCGAGGCACCACCGGGGATGCGCCCAGCCGATGGAACGTTGACGGTGATCTTCGAGCCGTCGCGCCCTTCCGCATCGAAACCGCCGACCACCAGGTTGCCCTGGGCCACCGCATAGACGTTGCCGTCGATCCCCTTGAGCGGCGTCAGCAGCAAGGTGCCACCGCGCAAGCTCTTGGAGTTGCCGATGGACGAAACAGTGATGTCGACCTGCTGACCCGGCTTGGCGAACGCCGGCAGGTCGGCGCTGATCGACACGGCCGCCACGTTCTTCAATTGCACGTTGCCCGAACCCGGCGGCACCTTGATGCCGAACTGCGAGAGCATGTTGTTGAAGGTCTGCAGGGTGAACGGGGTCTGCGTCGTCTGGTCGCCGGTGCCGTTAAGCCCGACCACCAGGCCGTAGCCGATCAACTGGTTGGAACGCACGCCGGAAATGCTGGCGATGTCCTTCAGGCGCTCGGCTTGAGCATTGAAGGCTGCCGACAGCATCAGGGCGGCCACCATAAGGTGTTTGAAGTTCAACATGCTCAACTGGAAAGCCACCTAGAAAGGGAACAGCGGGCTGAGGAAGAAACGGTCGAACCAGCCTGGCTGACTCGCATCGGCAAACGAGCCGGTGCCCGAGTAGGTGATGCGTGCATCGGCGACACGGGTCGACGACACGGTGTTGTCGGTCGAGATGTCATCGGCGCGAACCAGGCCGGCGATCCGCACCAGCTCATCGCCGGTGTTGAGCGTCATCCATTTCTCGCCGCGCACTGCGATGATGCCGTTGGGCAAGACATCGGCAACGGTCACGGTGATCGAACCGGTCAGGGTGTTGCCCTGCGCCGCCTTGCTGTCGCCCTTGGTCGCGCGGTCACCTTCGTAGCTGGCACTCAGGCTCAGGTCGCCATCGCCGAACGGGTTGTTGGTGGTGGCGCTGCTGCCGAACAGCGAACTCAAGCCGATGTTGGCCTTGCTGTTCTTGCCGATTTGCGAGTTGGCGTTTTTGCTGGCCTGGGTCCTTTCGTTCAGGGTGATGGTGATGATGTCACCGACCCGGAACGCCTTGCGGTCGCTGTAGAGGTTCTGTTCGAAACCGGCCTGATAGATCGAGCCGTTGTTCGCGGCCGCCGGCAACGGCGTGCGTGGCAACACCGGAGCGTAGTAAGGGTCATTGGGCTTGGGCGTCGAAGGGACGCAGCCAGCGAGCGCGGTGATCCCACTCAGTGCCAGAACAGATACATAGCGATTCATGACCCTACCTCACGGTGTTGCAGGCAGCCTCATGGCCGCCCCATAGACTTGATTACAGATTCTGCGTTACGAACGAGAGCATCTGGTCGGCGGTGGAGATCACCTTGGAGTTCATCTCGTAGGCACGCTGGGTGGTGATCATGTTGACCATCTCCTCAACGGTGCTGACGTTGGACGTTTCCAGGGTGTTCTGCAGCGTGGTGCCGAAACCGTTCAGGCCCGGTGTGCCGACTTGCGGCGCGCCACTGGCGGCGGTTTCCAGGAACAGGTTGTTGCCCACTGCCTGCAGGCCGGCCGGGTTGATGAAGTCGGCGGTCTGCAGGTTGCCGATCACCTGGGCAGCCGGGTTGCCGGCAACGGTGATGGACACGGTGCCGTCGCGGCCGACGGTGAAGGTCTGCGCGTCGTTCGGAATGACAATCGCCGGCTCCAGGGCAAAGCCGCTGGCGTTGACGATCTGGCCGTTGGAGTCCAGGTGGAAGGTACCGTCACGGGTGTAGGACGTGGTGCCGTCCGGTTGCAGGATCTGGAAGAAACCGCGACCGTCGATGGCCATGTCCAGTGGCTGCTCGGTGGTTTGCAGGCTGCCGGCGGTGAAGTTCTTCTGGGTGCCGACGATGCGCACACCGGTACCCAGTTGCAGGCCCGACGGCAGTTCGCTGTCCTGGGTCGACTGAGCGCCTGGCTGACGCTTGATCTGGTAGAGCAGGTCCTGGAACTCGGCGCGGTCACGTTTGAAACCCGTGGTCGACACGTTCGCCAGGTTGTTGGAAATGGTGGTCAGGTTGGTGTCCTGGGCGGACAGGCCTGTTTTGGCAACCCATAGAGCCGGAAGCATTCGATTCTCCTCGTGCGCCTGTTTTACGGCGCGACGTTCTGGTGATTAGCTGATCTGCAAGACCCGAGCCATGGCCTGGTCATCGTCTTTGGCGGTGTTCATCATCTTGATGTGCAGCTCGAACTGCTTGGACAAGGCCAGTACCGAGGTCATCTCTTCCACGGCATTGACGTTGCTCGACTCGAGGAACCCGGACACCAGCTTGACGCCGGCATCGGCCTGCGCCGGCTGGCCGTCCTTGGTGTGGATCGAACCATCCAGGCCCTTGGTCATGTTCTTCAGGTCCGGGTTGACCAGCTTGATGCGGTCCACTTCAGCCATCACCCGCGGACCTTCGCCCATCGCGCGGATGCTGATGGTGCCGTCTTCGCCGACTTCGATCTGCTGCTCCGGCGGCACGGCAATCGGCCCGCCATTGCCCATGACCGGCATGCCGTTGCCGGCACGCAGCACGCCCAGGGCGTCAACATTGAGACTACCGGTGCGCACGTAGCTTTCACCGCCATCGGGATTCTGTACGGCAATCCAGCCGCCGCCTTGCACGGCCACGTCGAGGTCGCGGCCGGTTTCCACCAGTGAGCCCGGGGAGAAATCCGTGGCCGGGCGTTCGGACATGGCAAACGCACGCGCCGGAAAGCTGTCACCGAACACCGGCATCGAACGGGCCTGCTCCAGGTCTTTCTGGAAGCCGTTGGTGGAGATGTTCGCGAGGTTGTTGGCATGCGCCTTTTGCGCCAGTGCATTCTGGCTGGCGCCGGTCATAGCCACATAAAGGTACTTGTCCACACTCTTTCCTCTGCCTGCCGGACGTTTGCCGCCCACTGCTGTGTTGCTGAGCCATAAGCAATTTGCAGACCAACTTGTTTTTGGCGGCGCGAGGCCCGGCAAACAGGGGACTTTGAGGAGATCAGAGAGGATTCTTGAATTGTGTCAAAGACGAAAAACCGGCGGTGTCATGCCGCTTCGCGGCAATGGATCAAAAGATCGCAGCCTGCGGCAGCTCCTACATCGATCTTTGTAGGAGCTGCCGCAGGCTGCGATCTTTTGATCTCAAGTGCTGCTGTCCTTGCCCACCTCATAATCGCGCAACTTGTTGGCAATGGTCGTATGCGAAACCCCCAACCGCTTGCCCAGTTGCCGACTGCTCGGATGCTCGGAATACAGCCGTTCCAGCACCGCCTTCTCGAAACGCCCGACAATCTCGTCCAGCCCACCCTCCAGCGAAAAATCGCCAAGGGGCTGACGCACGCCATAATCCGGCAGGCGAATATGCTCGGCCTTGACCGTGCCACCGTCGCACAGGGAAACCGCCTGGAACAGCACGTTCTCCAGTTGCCGCACGTTACCCGGCCAATGGTAATGACTGAGCCGCTCCATGGCCGCCGGAGCGAGTTTGGGCAATGGGCATCCGATCTGCCGGCTGGCCTGATCGAGGAAGTGCTCCACCAGCGGCGTCAAACCGTCGAGGCATTCGCGCAGTGGAGGGATGTGCAGCGACAACACATTCAAGCGGTGATAGAGGTCCTGGCGGAACTCGCCGCGCGCGCACAATTCGGACAGGTCGACCTGGGTCGCGCAGATCACTCGCACGTCGAGATAGACCTCCTCGTCGCTGCCCACACGACGGAAGCAGCCGTCTTGCAAAAAGCGCAGCAGTTTCACCTGCAAGCGCGGACTCATTTCCCCGACGCCATCGAGAAACAGCGTACCGCCCGCCGTCAGTTCCAACAGCCCGAGCTTGCCTTCGGCCCGCGCCCCTTCAAAGGCACCGGGGCCATAACCGAACAATTCCGTCTCGGCCATGGACTCCGGCAGCCCGGCGCAATTGAGCGCCATCAACGGCGACTGTCCACGCGGACTGGCCAGGTGGCAGGCTCGCGCCAACAACTCTTTGCCGGTGCCGGTTTCGCCTTCTATCAATAGCGGAGCATCCAGCGGTGCCATGCGCCGCGCTTCGCGCACCACCGCGGCCATCACTTTCGAACTCTGGAAGATGCTGTCGAAGCCACGCAACTCCTGCTTGCGCACGTTATAGATGCGCTCACCCACCCGGTCGGCGCGGTGCAGCGTCAGCACAGCACCGGCCATGGCCTCGCTGTCGTCGTGCTCCGACTGCAAGGGCGCGATGTCGGCCAGGAACACGTCACCCTTGACCTTGACCCGCAGCCCGTTGATTCGCGATTTGTTGGCGCGCACCAGTTCCGGCAAATCGAAGTCTTCGGCGTAACGCGACAGGGGAATACCCGGCACCTCGTCGACCCGCACCCCCAGCAACTGCGCTGCTGCCCGGTTGGCCGCTACGATGGAACCGCCCATGTCGATCGACAGCACCGGAAACTCCAGCGCACCGAGCAGGGCATTGAGTTCCATGTGCCGACGCTCGCTGGGCATCAGCCCTACACGCTTGACACCGAAGACCCCGGCAATCGCTTCGAATTTCGGACGCAAGGCCTGGAACTGAATGTTGATCAGGTTCGGGCAATGCAGGTAGATGGCGTTGCCATGCTCACCCCCCACCTCGCCGCGGGCCACGTTGATCCCGTACTCCACCAGCAGGTTGAGAATGTCGCGCAGGATGCCGATGCGGTTCTGGCAGTGGACTTTGATACGCATATAAAAGGCCTGAAATGCAATGCGGTGAATAAAGTTGGTATCAACGCAATCCCTGTGGGAGCGAGCTTGCTCGCGATAGCAGATTCACATTCAACATCTATGTTGGCTGGTCTACCGCTATCGCGAGCAAGCTCGCTCCCACAGGGGGGTATTGCGGTGGGCGCTCGATCGCGCGGTGGGCGCTCGATCGCATTTTTCTTTCGAGGCGCTCAGATAGTCGTCAAGATTATGTGACACTCAACGCGCTTTTCAAACCTGCAAATCCCACAACCTGCGCGACAGCAACCAATCCGTAACGAAAATTTTACGATTCTTGGGGATTTTTCCTACCCGATGCGCCGATCACCTGCTGCACTGCCGCAATCCTTGGGGTATTTCTAGGTCCATAGCAGTACATAACAAGAACGAAATCCCCTAGCAGGAGAGCAGTATGAAGCAGACGCAATACGTGGCTCGCGAGCCCGATGCGCAAGGTTTTATCGACTACCCCGCCGAAGAACACGCGGTGTGGAACACGCTGATCACTCGCCAACTGAAAGTGATCGAAGGGCGTGCGTGCCAGGAGTACCTGGACGGTATCGAAAAACTCGGTCTGCCCCACGACCGCATTCCTCAACTCGGTGAAATCAACAAAGTCCTCGGTGAAACCACCGGCTGGCAGGTTGCCCGGGTTCCCGCACTGATCCCCTTCCAGACCTTTTTCGAATTGCTGGCCAGCAAACAGTTTCCGGTGGCGACCTTTATTCGTACCCGCGAAGAACTGGACTACCTGCAAGAGCCGGACATTTTCCACGAGATCTTCGGTCACTGCCCGCTGCTGACCAACCCCTGGTTCGCCGAATTCACCCACACCTACGGCAAGCTCGGCCTCAAGGCGTCCAAGGAAGAACGCGTGTACCTGGCGCGCCTGTACTGGATGACCATCGAGTTCGGCCTGGTCGATACCCCGCAAGGCCAGCGCATCTACGGCGGCGGCATCCTGTCCTCACCGAAAGAGACCGTCTACTGCCTGTCGAACGAGCCTGAACACCAAGCCTTCGACCCGCTGGAATGCATGCGCACGCCGTACCGCATCGACATCCTGCAACCCCTGTATTTCGCTCTGCCGAACCTCAAGCGCCTGTTCGACCTGGCCCACGAAGACATCATGGGCATGGTCAAGCAAGCGATGCAGATGGGTCTGCACACGCCGAAATTTCCGCCAAAACCAAAAGCTGCGTGAACCGCGACTTTTGCTGACAAGTGAGTCTGTCAGTCACCGTCGCTTTGGTTTAGCGTGACGGCACTGTCGACCGATATAAAAAACACTCGATTACAGGAAACACACCATGTCCACTCTGAACCAAGCCCATTGCGAAGCCTGCCGCGCCGACGCCCCACAAGTCAGCGACGAAGAACTGCCGATCCTGATCAAGCAGATCCCGGACTGGAACATCGAAGTTCGCGACAGCATCATGCAGCTGGAAAAGGTCTTCCTGTTCAAGAACTTCAAGCACGCCCTGGCGTTCACCAACGCCGTTGGCGAAATCTCCGAGGCTGAAGGCCATCACCCGGGCCTGCTGACCGAGTGGGGCAAAGTGACCGTGACCTGGTGGAGCCACTCGATCAAGGGCCTGCACCGCAACGACTTCATCATGGCCGCTCGCACTGACGAAGTAGCGAAGGACGCTGAGGGGCGCAAGTAATGCACTTCGACGCCATCGGCCGAGTGCCCGGCGACCCGATTCTGGGCCTGATGGAGGCCTACGCGCAGGACCCGAACCCGCGCAAATTCGATCTGGGCGTGGGTGTCTACAAGGACGCCCAGGGCCTGACGCCGATTCTCCAGTCGGTGAAACTTGCCGAGCAGCGCCTGGTGGACGGCCAGTCCACCAAGACTTACATCGGTGGTCACGGCGAACCGGCGTTCGGCAAGGCGATCAATGAGCTGGTGCTGGGCGCCGACTCGAAGCTGATCAGCACACAACGCGCCGGCGCCACCCAGACTCCGGGCGGCACCGGGGCCTTGCGCCTGAGTGCTGACTTCATCGCCCAGTGCCTGCCGGGGCGCGGCGTCTGGTTGAGCAACCCGACCTGGCCGATCCACGAAAGCATTTTCGCGGCCGCCAAGGTCAAGGTCAGCCATTACCCCTACGTCGGCAGTGACAACCGTCTGGATGTCGACGGCATGCTGGCAGTGCTCAACGAAGCGCCCAAGGGTGACGTGGTATTGCTGCACGCCTGCTGCCACAACCCCACCGGTTTCGATCTGTCCCACGACGACTGGCACCGGGTGCTGGACGTGGTACGCCGTCGCGAGCTGCTGCCACTGATCGACTTTGCCTACCAGGGCTTCGGCGATGGCCTGGAGCAGGATGCCTGGTCGACCCGGCTGTTCGCCGCCGAGTTGCCGGAACTGCTGATCACCAGCTCTTGCTCGAAGAATTTCGGCCTGTACCGCGATCGCACCGGCGCGCTGATTGTCTGCGCGAAAAGCGCCGACAAGCTCACCGATATCCGCAGCCAGCTGGCCAACATCGCCCGCAACCTGTGGTCGACGCCGCCGGATCACGGTGCGGCGGTGGTCGCGACCATCCTTGGCGACCCGGAGTTGAAAAACCTCTGGGCTGACGAAGTGGAAGGCATGCGCCTGCGTATCGCCCAACTGCGCAGCGGTCTGGTGGAAGCACTGGAGCCTCACGGTTTGCGCGAGCGCTTTGCGCACATTGGCGTGCAACGCGGGATGTTTTCCTACACCGGTTTGACGCCGGATCAGGTCAAGCAACTGCGCGAGCACCACAGCGTGTACATGGTCAACTCCGGCCGGGCCAACGTCGCAGGCATCGATGCCACACGCCTGGATCTGCTGGCCGAAGCAATCGCCAAAGTCTGCAAATAACACCACCAAACCCTGTGGGAGCGAGCTTGCTCGCGATGAGGCCATAACATTCAACATCTCTGTTGACTGCCAGGCCGCTATCGCGAGCAAGCTCGCTCCCACATTTGCTCTGCGTCGCTGTTACCGACCTGTATAGACAATCCCATCCGTCGAAACAAATGGATATAAAAGTCTGTTTGTCATTTTCAGTGCTGTATCCTGCCCAGGCTTTTTCAAAGCGCGGATCTACCAGATCTATCAACAGACTTAGCGAGGAGCGCAACCATGCACGAGATTCCTAATCTCCCCTTCCCAAGCCTGCACGAACCTGAGCAGACGACCACGCAACAAGCCGGTGCCCAACAGCCCGAGCCGAAAGAAGCCACTGACCGCCGCCAGGCTGACAGCGAAGACTGAAACACCCGCCGTACAGACCGTGTGGAAAGCGCTAACATGCGCTTTCCACACTGCCTGAAACGCGAGCCCGCACCATGACCGATGAACTCAGCGAAACCTTTGATGAAAAGCAGGCCAGCGTCCTGATCGGCACCGCCGAGAAAATGATCGAGATCTGGAATCGCCTCACCCCCGAGAAACAAGCCGCCCTGCTCGCCCGCTTCGGCACCCAGGAAAATGCGCTGGCCGCCCTGGTCACTACGCAACTGGTTGCTCCCGTCAAAGCTGAATGACGCCGCCCGGCAAATAGTTTTACTTTTTCACAACCAACGACCGTCCACACCGCTATCATAAGCAGCCTATCTATCCTGCTTTACCGTGGACCCTTTACCCATGCCTGAAAACCAGCGCCCCTTGGCGGTCACGCTGCAAGTCGTTTCCATCGTCCTTTTCACCTTCATCGGCTACCTGAACATCGGCATCCCCCTGGCCGTATTGCCTGGTTACGTCCACAGCGACCTGGGCTTCGGCGCGGTGGTCGCGGGCCTGGTGATCAGCGTGCAATACCTGGCCACCCTGCTCAGCCGCCCCTATGCCGGGAAGATCATCGACAACAAGGGCAGCAAACTGGCGGTGATGTATGGCCTGGCCGGTTGCGGCCTGAGCGGCGTGTTCATGTTGATCTCGGCCTGGACCCAAAGCCTGCCGACATTGAGCCTGATCAGCCTGTTGATCGGCCGCCTGGTTCTCGGCAGCGCGGAAAGCCTGGTGGGCTCGGGCTCGATTGGCTGGGGCATCGGCCGGGTCGGCGCGGCGAACACGGCCAAGGTCATTTCCTGGAACGGGATCGCCAGCTACGGCGCACTGGCCGTCGGCGCGCCCTTGGGTGTGTTGATCGTCCATCAACTGGGTTTGTGGAGCATGGGCGTGAGTATTGTGCTGCTGGCCGTGCTCGGCCTGCTGCTGGCCTGGCCGAAAACCGCCGCACCGATCGTTGCCGGTGAGCGCCTGCCGTTCATGCATGTGCTGGGGCGTGTCTTTCCCCACGGCTGCGGCCTGGCCCTGGGCTCCATCGGCTTTGGCACCATCGCCACTTTCATCACCCTGTATTACGCCACGCAACACTGGGACAACGCGGTGCTGTGCCTGAGCCTGTTTGGCGCCAGCTTCATCGGCGCGCGCTTGCTGTTCGGCAACCTGATCAACCGTCTCGGCGGCTTTCGCGTTGCCATTGCCTGCCTGTCGGTGGAAACCCTGGGCTTGCTGTTGCTGTGGCTGGCACCGGATGCGCATTGGGCGCTAGCAGGCGCGGCGCTGAGCGGCTTCGGCTTTTCGCTGGTGTTTCCGGCGCTGGGTGTGGAAGCGGTGAATCTGGTGCCGGCCTCCAGCCGTGGCGCAGCCGTCGGCGCCTATTCGCTGTTCATCGACTTGTCGCTGGGGATCACCGGGCCGCTGGCCGGAGCCATAGCGGCGGGCTTTGGTTTCGCTTCGATCTTCCTGTTTGCCGCCCTCGCCGCCTTGAGCGGATTGATACTGAGCCTTTACCTGTATCGGCAGGCACCGAAGCAACGCGAGGCGCGGGACGCCCGCTAGAAGTCGACCTTGCCGCGCCCGGCCTTGATGTTGCCGCGCTTGGTCTTGGATTCGAGGCGACGGGTTTTCGAGCCGAGGGTAGGTTTGGTTGGACGGCGCTTTTTCTCGACCTTGATGGCACTCTGGATCAACTCGGTCAGGCGCAACAGCGCATCGGCGCGGTTCTGCTCCTGCGTCCGGTACTGCTGGGCCTTGATGATCAACACACCGTCGCTGGTGATGCGGCTGTCGCGCAGCGCCAGCAGCCGCTCCTTGTAGAACTCGGGCAAGGACGACGCCGGAATGTCGAAGCGCAGGTGCACCGCACTGGAGACCTTGTTGACGTTCTGCCCACCGGCACCCTGGGCGCGAATGGCCGTCAACTCGATCTCGGCATCCGGCAGATGCACGTTGTTGGAAATCACCAGCATGGAAAAGCGTCCGTATTCAGAACGTGCAGGATACCTTGAATAGACTGGGCAGACGCGGTCCTTGCTCGCGAAGAGGGAGTGTCAGTCACCATTTACTTAGCTGACACACCGCATTCGCGAGCAAGCCCGCTCCCACCGGGGATTTGTGTGAGCCTGAAAACAACAAACCCGGCGCATGGCCGGGTTTGTCGTTTCTGCGGGGAGTTACTTCACTGCCGCCTGCAACGCATGGTGTGCACTGCGCTTGTTCTTGATGCCGTAGCAGACCCACATGAACACGAGCCATACCGGAATCGCGTACACCGATGTCTGAATCCCCGGGATCAACAGCATCACACCGAGAATGAACAGCACGAACGCCAGGCAGATGTAGTTGCCGTACGGGTACCACAGGGCCTTGAACAGCGGCGTCTGCTTGGTCTTGTTCATGTGCTGGCGAAACTTGAAGTGCGAGTAGCTGATCATCGCCCAGTTGATCACCAGGGTGGCAACAACCAGCGACATCAGCAATTCCAGCGCGTTTTGCGGGATCAGGTAGTTCAGCAGCACCGCGATCAGGGTCACGGCGGCCGAGGCCAGGATCGAACGCACCGGCACGCCGCGCTTGTCGATCTTCGCCAGGCCTTTCGGCGCATCACCCTGTTCGGCCATGCCCAGCAGCATGCGGCTGTTGCAGTAGGTGCCGCTGTTGTACACCGACAACGCCGCAGTCAGGACCACGAAGTTGAGGATGTGTGCTGCGGTGTTGCTGCCCAGCATCGAGAACACTTGCACGAACGGGCTGCCGCTGTAGGAATCACCGGAGGCGTTCAGGGTGGTCAGCAAGCTGTCCCACGGGGTCAACGACAGCAGGATCACCAGGGCACCGATGTAGAAAATCAGGATCCGGTAGATCACCTGGTTGATCGCTTTCGGGATCACGGTTTTCGGCTTGTCGGCTTCGGCAGCAGTGAAGCCGAGCATTTCCAGGCCACCGAAGGAAAACATGATGAAAGCCATGGCCATCACCAGACCGCTGACACCGTTCGGGAAGAAGCCACCGTGGGACCACAGGTTACTCACCGCCGCTTGCGGGCCGCCATTGCCGCTGACCAGCAGGTAGCTGCCCAGGGCAATCATGCCGACGATCGCCACGACCTTGATGATCGCAAACCAGAACTCGGCCTCGCCAAACACTTTGACGTTGGCCAGGTTGATGGCGTTGATCAGCACGAAGAAGCCCGCTGCGGAGACCCAGGTCGGGATGTCCGGGGCCCAGTAGTGGATGTACTTGCCGACCGCGGTCAGCTCCGACATGCCCACCAGGATGTACAGAATCCAGCAGTTCCAGCCCGACAGGAAACCGGCAAAGCCGCCCCAGTACTTGTGGGCGAAGTGACTGAAGGAGCCGGCCACTGGATCTTCGACGATCATTTCGCCCAGTTGGCGCATGATCATGAAAGCAATGAAGCCGCAGATGGCGTAGCCGAGGATCATCGACGGGCCGGCAGACTTGAGTACCCCGGCCGAGCCGAGGAACAGACCGGTACCGATCGCGCCACCTAAGG
This sequence comes from Pseudomonas sp. GM33, assembly GCF_000282295.1. Taxonomy (NCBI): domain Bacteria; kingdom Pseudomonadati; phylum Pseudomonadota; class Gammaproteobacteria; order Pseudomonadales; family Pseudomonadaceae; genus Pseudomonas; species Pseudomonas sp. GM33. The sequence goes on along the minus strand of NZ_AKJO01000090.1, from coordinate 40,594 downwards.
CAATCAATTGAATGTGGCGATTTTTCAGGCCGCGTTTCAGCTCGCCTGATTGCGGGTTTTGTCCACTCATGAAAAGGGTCTCACGCAAGGTTTGATGATGTTCAGTAGACGTTGCTGCTCAAGAAAGGCGTTAAGCGGCACCGATCAAACCCCAGCGCAGGCACCAGGAGTTCAGCGTATTTACAACGGTCATGCGTCACCTGTTTGTTTTTATCTGTGACGAAATCGAACCCGACACGCTCGTGACGCGGCGGAGTGAACAAGGCGGATAGCCTTGAGGGTTGCGCAAATGCGCAGGAGGTCACAGGTAAAACGCGGCGCATTGTACACCTGTAACCCCCTGCTGCCAGACCCGCTGGACAAGCGTGTCTATGGCCGGGATTGCCTGTGTCCGCCCCGGGAGGCCCGGGCGGCTGCAAAAAATGGGTCAGATCCTTGCGGATCATCGACGGGAAAGGCAGGAAAACCGCCCCTCGCAGAGAGATGGAAATGGAATACGGCGTTCATTGCGCCTCCTTTTTGTTATGCACCTGCACGACAGGCATGGCGCGCATGACACCCTGCATGGAGCGGTGAAACAAGCGGGCTAGAGCGCGGGGAGAAGGCCACAAGGCAATAGCGCGTAAGTATTTTCTTACGACATTCGAGAAATGGCGATTTCACGGGGTTAATCCGTGTATTTCGTCAGCATTTCTTTACAGCGCGTAAACCCGGGTTTCCATATTGGAGTGCTCAGTGCGGCGACTGACGCCATCGCGAGCAAGCTCGCTCCCACAGGGAAATGAGTTTGCTCGGAGAATCGCGATCAAAATGTGGGAGCGAGCTTGCTCGCGATGGCGTACTCAAAAACGATACGGACATGAATCCAGACGAAAAAAAACGCCAACCCGAAGGTTGGCGTTTTTAACTTGTCGCTTGAAGCTTACCGCTGCCTCACTCCGGCTTACGACGACCAAAGCCCGGACGCTGGCCGGAACCGGCCGGTGCGCCACGGCGCTTGCCCGATGGCGTGTCACCGTCGACCAGCTTGATCCCCGGACGCTTCGGCGCCGGCTTGGCCGGGCGCTTGGTGTCGGCGGGGCGATCGGCTACCGGCGTACCACGACCTTCGCCACGCTCGGTACGGCCATTGGCCGGACGTGGCGTGCGTGGACCGCGTTCGCCGTCCGGGCGCGCAGCAGGCTTGCGCCCTGGACGCTCGCCTTCGATCTGCGGCTCGCGGCTGGCACGTGGCGCGGCGGGGGCGGCAGTGGCTGGACGCAGGGTACGCACACGCTCGGTCTTGGCCATCGGCCGCGACGACTTGCGCTGCATACGGTCAAGCTTGTCTTTGCTCTTGGCGTTCATCTGCGGCATCGCGACCGGCGTCAGGCCGACCTCGGCACTCAGAATGTCGACTTCGTACTGGCTCATTTCGCGCCAGCGGCCCATCGGCAAGTCGGAGTTGAGGAACACCGGACCGAAACGCACGCGCTTCAGACGGCTGACCACCAGGCCCTGGGATTCCCACAGGCGACGAACTTCGCGGTTACGACCTTCCATCACCACGCAGTGGTACCAGTGGTTGAAACCTTCACCGCCTGGCGCCTGCTTGATATCGGTGAACTTGGCCGGGCCATCTTCAAGGACAACGCCCGCCTTCAGACGCTCGATCATCTCGTCATCGACTTCGCCACGCACACGTACCGCGTATTCACGGTCCATTTCGTAGGAAGGGTGCATCAGGCGGTTGGCCAGCTCACCGTCGGTGGTGAACATCAGCAGACCGGTGGTGTTGATGTCCAGGCGACCGATGTTGATCCAGCGACCTTCTTTCGGACGCGGCATCTTGTCGAACACGGTCGGGCGGCCTTCCGGATCGACACGGGTGCAGATTTCGCCGTCGGGTTTGTTGTACATGATCACGCGGCGCACCGATTCGGCGGCCTCTTCACGCTTGATCACCTTGCCATCAATGGTGATGGCGTCGTGCATGTCGACGCGCTGGCCAAGGGTAGCGTCTTTGCCGTTGACCTTGATGCGGCCGTGGCTGATCCAGGCTTCCACGTCACGGCGCGAGCCGACGCCGATACGGGCGAGGACTTTCTGCAGTTTTTCGCCTGCTGGGCCGATTGGCTGGTCGTCTTGCTGGTCTTTGATACTCATCTGGGCACCTCCCGGTGTGGTCTGAAATCTGGGTACTTTGGCGAAGGGATCGCCGAAGGGTCGCGAATCATACGCGCATGCGGCCGTTTGCGCATCACAGACTAGCTCATCACGGCAAGGTTATTGGTTTTTCCGCTGACCGGTGACCCGCAACTTGCTTGCGAACTCATCCCCCCTGTGGGAGCGAGCTTGCTCGCGATGACGGAGGCACATCCGACATCGAAGCGACTGACCTGCCGCCATCGCGAGCAAGCTCGCTCCCACAGTGAATCTCCATTGCTCATGAGACTCACATCAGTCCTCGAACTGGCGGCGTTCTGCTTCGATAGCTTGAGCCAGAGCCAGGGCTTCGGCCTCTTCGTCCGACAGTTCAGGCTCGGGCTTCGGCTGTTCAAGCGCAGCAACCGCAGCCAGCAGTTTTTCCCGGGCTTCGGCAACGCCGAGGATGTCGTCTTCCTGCTCCGGTTCCATTTCCGGCTCAGGCTCAGGCTCGATGTCGGGCTGTTCCGAATCAATCTCAGTCACCGCGCCATCACGCAACAGATCATCGAAGTCAGTCTTGATCCCCTCTTCCATGCTGTCCAGCTCCAGCAACAGCGTGTGGAAACTGGTTTCTTCCTTCGGTTCTGCCGGTTCCGCGCTGGCGTCGGCCAGCTCTTGCAACCCGGCGGGTACAGGCGCGTCGTCGAAATCGAGCACCGGGTCCGGTTCCAGCTCGCGCAGCTCCGCCAAGGGTGGCAAGTCGTCTAGGTTTTTCAGGTTGAAGTGATCGAGGAACGCCTTGGTGGTGGCGAACATCGCCGGTTTGCCGGGGACGTCGCGGTAGCCGACGATGCGGATCCATTCGCGCTCCATCAAGGTCTTGACGATGTTGCTGTTGACCGCCACCCCCCGCACGTCTTCGATTTCGCCGCGGGTGATCGGCTGGCGATAGGCGATCAGGGCCATGGTTTCGAGCATGGCGCGGGAGTAACGCTGCGGGCGCTCCTCCCACAGACGCCCGACCCACGGCGCAAATTTCTCGCGAATTTGCAGGCGATACCCCGAGGCCACCTCCTTGAGTTCAAACGCGCGGCCATCGCATGACTTGGCGAGAATCGTCAGGGCCTTCTTGAAGACCGGTGGCTCCGGGCGCTCGCCCTCCTCGAAGAGTTCGAACAGGCTTTCCAGGGATTGCGGCTTTCCCGAGGCCAACAGAAAGGCTTCAAGCAAGGGTGCCAGGTCACGGGGTTCAGTCAGGTTCATGTTTCGACTCGTTATTCGGCTCGGGCTCGCACGTGGATCGCGGCAAATGGCTCATTCTGCACCAGCTCGACCAGCGATTCCTTGACCAGTTCAAGGATCGCCATAAAGGTCACCACCACGCCAAGGCGCCCTTCTTCAGCGGTGAACAGCTCGACAAACGGCACGAAACCGCCGCCCTTGAGGCGCTCCAGCACATCGCTCATGCGCTCCCGGGTAGACAGCGCCTCGCGGCTGACCTGATGGCTTTCGAACATGTCGCCACGGCGCAATACCTCGGCCATGGACAACAGCAACTCGGACAGGCGCACGTCCGGCAACAACTTGCGTGCCCGGGCTTCCGGGGCGTCGAGTTTGGGCACCACCACGTCGCGACCGACGCGACTCAAGCCATCGATGCCTTCGGCGGCGGCCTTGAAACGCTCGTATTCCTGCAAGCGGCGGATCAGTTCGGCGCGCGGGTCATCCTCTTCGTCTTCGATGGTTTCGGCCCGCGGCAGCAGCATCCGCGACTTGATCTCGGCCAGCATCGCGGCCATCACCAGATACTCGGCGGCCAGCTCCAGGCGCACCGACTGCATCAACTCGACGTAGCCCATGTACTGGCGGGTGATTTCCGCCACCGGGATGTCGAGGATGTTGATGTTCTGTTTGCGGATCAGGTACAGCAGCAGGTCGAGGGGGCCTTCGAAGGCTTCGAGGAAGACCTCGAGGGCATCCGGCGGGATGTACAGGTCCAGCGGCATTTCCATGACCGCCTGGCCATAGACCATGGCGAAGGGCAGTTCCTGTTGGGCTCCGGCCTGACTGTCGACGGGTTCTACTGCGGACATCTAGGCCTCGACCATGAACGGCGCAGGGTCGCCGCAACCGACGCGGATGACTTCCGGTTCGCCGTCGGCGAGGTTGATCACGGTGGACGCCTTGATCCCGCCAAAGCCACCATCGATGATCAGGTCGACCTGGTGCTCGAGCAACTGGCGCATTTCATGGGGGTCATACATCGGGTCGGTTTCACCGGGCATGATCAGACTCACGCTCATCAACGGCTCGCCGAGCTGCTCCAGCAATGCCAGGGCAATCGGATGGCTCGGCACCCGCAGGCCAATGGTGCGTTTTTTCGGGTGCAGCAACAGTCGCGGCACTTCGCGGGTGGCGTTGAGAATGAAGGTGTAGGGCCCCGGCAAGTGGGCCTTGAGCAGGCGGAAAGTGCCGGTGTCGATCTTGGCGAACAGGCCCAGTTGCGACAGATCACAGCAAATCAGCGCGAAGTTGTGCTTTTCATCCAGCCCGCGCAAACGTCGCACGCGCTCCACAGCCACCTTGTCGCCGATCTGGCAACCAATGGCGTAGGAAGAGTCTGTAGGATAAATCACCACCCCGCCCTTGCGGATGATCTCGACTGCCTGCTTGATCAGGCGCGCTTGCGGGTTTTCCGGATGAATCTGGAAAAATTGACTCACATTCTCTACCTGTTCAGACGGCGGCAATAACTGGGTCATGTTTGAATCGACACCATAGCGGTGGCAGATCCTCCGGGAGTGGCCGGTATTCACCGATCTCCGACCAGCCTCCGGGGCCATGAAAATCACTGCCGGCGCTGACCAGCAGACCGAACTCGCGGGCCAGAATGGCCAGACTGCCCACTTGTTCGGCAGGCTGGTAACCATTGACCACTTCGATGGCGTGGCCCCCTGCTTGAATATAGTCGGCAATCAGGCGACGTCGCTTGCTTCGCGTGAATTCGTAGTGCCAGGGGTGTGCCAGGCTGACCCAGGCCTGGGCCGCGCGCAGGGTTTCGACGGTCTCTTCCAGGGTCGGCCAGTGTTGCTTGACGTCGCCCAACTTGCCGGCGCCCAGCCATTTGCGGAACGCCTCGGCGCGATCCTTGACGAAACCTTCTCGCACCATCCAGTCGGCGAAATGCGGGCGGGCTGGCGCGTTGCCGCTGTCGCCCAGTTCCTGCTGGATCTTGCGGGCGCCTTCAAGCGCCCCCGGCATGCCTTTCAACGCCAGTTTGCGGCTGATTTCCTCGGAGCGCAGCCAGCGGCCATCACGTAATTTGGCGATGGCCTCGACCAGCGGCGCGGCATTCACGTCAAAACCGTAGCCCAATACATGAATGGTCGCGCCGCCCCAGGTGCAAGACAATTCGACGCCGTTGACCAGTTGCATCCCCAGCGCGGCAGCCGCGTGCCGGGCCTCGTCGAGGCCCTCAAGGGTGTCGTGATCGGTCAAGGCCAGGACTCGCACGCCTTTCTCGAACGCCCGCGCCACCAGAACCGCAGGCGCCAGGGCGCCATCGGAGGCCGTGCTATGGCAGTGCAAATCAACATTCACAGGGCTTTGTAACCTCAAATCAGCTGGCGCTATCGCGCGCCCATATGTTTGTTATTATGCCGCCACATCCTGCTTCTGGCTGCCACTGTGAAACAATTCATCGATTTCATCCCGCTCCTGCTGTTTTTCATCGTCTTCAAAATCGATCCACGGGTCGTCGACATTGCCGGCCATGAGGTCACTGTAGGCGGTATTTACAGCGCCACCGCGATGCTGATCGTCAGTTCTCTGGTGGTCTACGGCACGCTGTTCATCAAGCAGCGCAAGCTGGAGAAGAGCCAGTGGCTGACCCTCATCGCCTGCCTGGTATTCGGCAGCCTGACCCTGGCCTTTCACAGCGAGACGTTCCTCAAGTGGAAAGCCCCGGTGGTCAACTGGCTGTTCGCCCTGGCGTTCATCGGCAGCCACTTCGTCGGTGACAGCCTGCTGATCAAACGCATCATGGGCCACGCGCTGACCTTGCCGGAGCCGGTCTGGACGCGCCTGAACATCGCCTGGATCGCCTTCTTCCTGTTTTGCGGTGCCGCCAACCTGTTTGTCGCGTTCACCTTCCAGAGCTACTGGGTCGACTTCAAGGTCTTCGGCAGCCTGGGCATGACTTTGCTGTTCCTGGTCGGCCAGGGCATTTACCTGTCCCGCCATCTGCACGATGCCGACACCACTACGCCAAAAACCGAGGACTGACATGCTTTACGCAATCATTGCCACAGACGTCGCCAACTCCCTGGAAGCCCGCCTGGCCGCACGGCCTGCGCACCTCGAGCGCCTGCAAGTGCTCAAGGGCGAAGGTCGCATCGTATTGGCCGGCCCACACCCGGCCGTCGACAGCAATGATCCGGGCGCGGCGGGTTTCACCGGCAGCCTGATCGTCGCCGAATTCGATTCCCTGGGCGCCGCCCAGGCCTGGGCCGACGCCGATCCGTACATCGCCGCAGGCGTCTACGCCAACGTTCTGGTCAAGCCGTTCAAGCAAGTCCTGCCGTAACAAATCCCCCACGCGATGAACCTTGTCGGTTCATCGCGTTCTCAATCGCTCATTATTCCTGTTTATCGGCCGACAACTTGCCCAATACTCGTATTGGAATCAGGAGTCGCGATGCGCAAGGGTCCGTTGTGTCTGATGTTGGTCACGTTGTCGATCGTGGCGCCCGCCCACGGCGAAGAATACGCCGAGGGTGGAAACTCGACGCCGCTTTCCTTGAGCGCCGGCAGCCAGATCACTGAGTTGCAGCAACGCTTGAAAGAAAGCGAACGGCAACGGGAAGAACTGAGCAAACAATTGCAAACTGCCGATGGCGAACGCGAAAGCCCGCTGCTGGCCCGGTTGCGCCAGGAGAACCAGCGCTTGAAGCTGCAACTCAAGGAAGCCCAGGCCAGCAGTCCGCTGCCGCGCCTGCTGACCGACCAGCAACAATGGTTTGTCGTTGGCGCCGGGGTAGCGCTATTGGCGCTGCTCTGCGGTATCTTCGCCAGTGGAGCAAGTCGAAAACGTCGACAATGGCTAAATTGAGTGAGTCATGAGCGAGCTGTTACTGATTGATGATGACCAGGAGCTGTGTGAGCTCCTGAGCAGTTGGCTAAGCCAGGAAGGGTTTCAGGTACGAGCCTGTCACGACGGCCAGAGCGCTCGCCGTGCGCTGGCCGAAACCGCTCCGGCGGCCGTGGTACTGGATGTGATGCTGCCCGATGGCAGCGGCCTGGAGCTGCTCAAGCAGTTGCGCAGCGATCACCCGGATTTGCCGGTGCTGATGCTCTCGGCCCGGGGCGAGCCCCTGGACCGTATCCTCGGCCTGGAACTGGGCGCCGACGATTACCTGGCCAAACCCTGCGATCCACGGGAACTGACCGCCCGCCTGCGCGCCGTCCTGCGCCGCAGCCACCCGGCTGCGGTGTCCAGCCAGCTGGAACTGGGCGACCTGTGTTTCAGCCCGGTGCGCGGCGTGGTCAGCATCGACGAGCAGGAGTTCACCCTCACCGTTTCCGAAAGCCGCCTGCTGGAAGCCCTGCTCAAGCAGCCCGGCGAACCCCTGGACAAACAGGAACTGGCGCAGATTGCCCTCGGCCGCAAGCTGACCCTGTACGACCGCAGCCTGGACATGCACGTCAGCAACCTGCGCAAGAAGATCGGCCCTCACCCCGATGGTCGTCCGCGCATCGTGGCCCTGCGCAGCCGCGGCTACTACTACAGCCTCTGACCCTGACAACATACGGTCCCTGTAGGAGCTGCCGCAGGCTGCGATCTTTTGATCTTGCTTTTTGGTCAAAATCAAAAGATCGCAGCCTGCGGCAGCTCCTACAGGGGAATCGGGAGTTTTGTCAGGCCGGCGGGAAATCGTCTTTACCCAAGCTTTACCCTCCGCTGACCGCCGCTGACCTTGATCTGCGTAATCTGCACTCATCCGGAACGTACCGGGAACGAGACAAGGAGATTCACCATGCGCAAGACTCTTATCGCTCTGATGTTCGCTGCTGCCCTGCCGACCGTTGCCATGGCCATGCCTGAAGGTACCGGCCCCATGGATGGGCCGATGGACGGTTCGCGCCACGGCGGTCAGATGCACGGCATGCACGGCAAAGGCCCGTACAGTGAACTGGACCTGAGCCGCGAACAGCGCGAGCAGATCCGCAAGATCATGGGCGAGCAAATGCACGAGCGTAAGCAACTGGTCGATAAGTACCTGGAGAAACTCTCGCCAGCCGACCAGAAAGCCATGAAAGACGAAATGACCGCCAACCACAAAAAAGCCGAAGCCGATGTGCGTGCGGTGCTGAAACCGGATCAACAGAAGAAATTCGACGAGATCCAGAAAAAACAGGCTGAACGTCGCGCAGAGTGGGCCGAGTTCAAAGCCTGGAAGGCGCAACAACCGCAAAAAACGCAATAATGCGTTAACCCCGGACCCGACGGCTGAACACCGTTGGGTCTGATGCTTTTAATCTACTGTAGGAGCGAGCCTGCTCGCGATGGACGTCAACGATAACGCGCGGCATCAGGCAGCCCGTGTTGTCTATGCGTTTTTCGCGAGCAGGCTCGCTCCTACATGGGATTCTGTGCTTGTTCGAGGATTTCCTGTGCGTTCATTGTTCTGGCGTATCCTGGCCAGCTTCTGGCTGGCCATCGCTCTTGTTGCAGGGCTTTCCATCCTGCTCGGGCACATGCTCAACCAGGACGCCTGGATTCTCAGCCGCCACCCGGGCCTCAACACGCTGGCCGAACAGTGGACGCAGACTTACGAAAGTCAGGGCGAAGACGCCGCCCAAGACATTCTCCAGCAACGCAAACGCCAGTATCACATCGACGTTCAGGTGCTTAACGAGAGCGGCGATCCGGTGGTGCGCGGCACCTTCCCCAGACGTGCGGCGGCCTTTGAGGCGCGCCAGAACAATGATGACCGGCGCCTGCCATGGCGGCGTCTGACCGATGAGTTCACCAGCGAAAAAACCGGTGACACCTTCCTGTTCATCTACCGCATTCCACACCCGGAACTGGACGCCTGGCACCGCGAGAGCCTGCTCTGGCCGCTCAGTGCCCTGGGAATCGCCCTGGTGGTGCTGACCCTGTTCAGCCTGCTGGTGACCTTTTCCATCACTCGTCCGCTCAGCCGTCTGCGCGGAGCGGTGCATGACCTGGGACAAACCACGTATCAACAGAACAGCCTGGTCAAGCTGGCCAACCGTCGCGATGAGTTTGGCGTCCTGGCCAATGACTTCAACCGCATGGGTGCGCGCCTGCAGAGTCTGATTGGCAGCCAGCGGCAACTGCTGCGCGATGTCTCCCACGAACTGCGCTCGCCTCTGGCCCGTCTGCGTATCGCGCTGGCGCTCGCCGAACGGGCCGGGCCGCAGGAACGGGAACAGCTATGGCCGCGCCTGACCCGGGAATGCGACCGACTGGAAGCGCTGATCAGCGAAATCCTGGTGCTGGCGCGGGTCGACTCCGATAACGCCAGTGCCGAAGAGGTGGATCTGAATGCCTTGCTCAATACCTTGCACAAGGATGCTCAACTCGCTTCACCCGAGCAGCTGGTACACCTCGAAGCCGAGTCGCAACTGAATCTGAAGGGCTGGCCGACCATGATCGAACGGGCCGTCGACAATTTGCTGCGCAACGCCCAGCGTTTCAATCCGGTGGGTGGCCTGCCGATCGAAATGCAGGCCCTGCGCCAGGGTGAGCGAATCGTCGTGACCGTGCGCGATCACGGGCCCGGGGTCAGTGCCGAATATTTGAGCCAGCTCGGTGAGCCGTTCTATCGAGCACCGGGGCAGACAGCGGCCGGACACGGCCTGGGCCTGGCCATCGCCCGGCGAGCGGCGGAACGCCATGGCGGCAGCCTGGTGCTGGCCAATCACCCTGAAGGCGGGTTCATGGCCAGCCTGGAATTGCCGTTGGTGCCGGGGGCTGTTGTACAACCCTGAGGTTATCCCCCCCAACTATCTGAATGACACAGATCTACTGTGGGAGCGAGCTTGCTCGCGATGGCGGTTTTTCAGTCACGTCAATGTTAAATGTACTGCCGCTATCGCGAGCAAGCTCGCTCCCACAGGGGCTGCGGTGTCAGACCTTCCCGGGCCAGGCGCTGACAAACTCGGCCAGGTCGACCTTCTCGGCCACCCGAGGTTCTTTCTGCGGTGTGCCCAGGTAAAGGAAAGCAATCACCTCTTCCCCCTCCGCCAGGCCCAAACCCTTGGCCACATGCGGCGAGTACGCCAGGTCACCGGTACGCCACACCGCGCCAATGCCCTGCGCATAGGCCGCCAGCAAGATCCCGTGGGCCGCACAGCCCGCCGCCAGCAACTGCTCGGACTTCGGATACTTGACGTGATCCTGCAACCGCGCAATCACCACCACCACCAACGGCGCCCGCAGCGGATTATTGCGCGCCTTGTCGATGGCTGCTTCGCTGACTTCGCCGTCCTGCAATTTCGCCGCTTCGACCAGCAGCTCGCCCATTTGCTCACGTGCCGCGCCTTCCACCGTCAGGAAGCGCCAAGGTTGCAAGTGACCGTGATCCGGGGCGCGCATGGCGGCACCGAACAGCACCTCGCGCTGCTCGGCAGTGGGTGCAGGGTCAATCAGTCGCGGAACGGAAACACGGTTGAGCAAAGCGTCGAGAGCCTGCATCGGCCACCTCCTGAAAAATTTGTGCGGCTATTCTAGCTGTAACTGCCGCAGCAGTGCCGGTTTACATGCCCTGCCTCACGGGTAGAATGGCGCCCTTTCCTCTATCAGCCGAGCGGACCTCATGGCGTTGCCGACCTTACGGATCATTGGTTTCATCATCGGCATCTTCCTGATCACGCTGGCGATCTCCATGGTCATCCCCATGGCCACGCTGGTCATTTTCGACCGCACCGGCGATCTGCCGTCGTTCCTCTGGGCCAGCATGATCACCTTTGTCGCCGGGTTGGCGCTGGTGATTCCCGGGCGCCCCGAACACATTCACCTGCGCCCCCGGGACATGTACCTGCTGACCGTCAGCAGCTGGCTGGTGGTGTGCATCTTCGCCGCGCTGCCGTTCCTGCTGACCCAAAACATCAGCTACACCGACTCGTTCTTCGAAAGCATGTCCGGCATCACCGCCACTGGCGCAACCGTACTCAGCGGCCTGGACACCATGTCCCCCGGCATCCTGATGTGGCGCTCGTTGCTGCACTGGCTCGGCGGCATCGGCTTCATCGGCATGGCGGTGGCGATCCTGCCGCTGCTGCGCATCGGCGGCATGCGGCTGTTCCAGACCGAATCGTCGGACCGCTCGGAAAAAGTCATGCCCCGCTCGCACATGGTGGCGCGCCTGATCGTGGCGACCTACGTCGGCATTACCATTGTCGGCAGCCTCGCGTTCTGGTGGGCCGGGATGAGCCTGTTCGACGCGATCAACCACGCGATGTCGGCGATTTCCACCGGCGGCTTCTCGACCTCCGACCAGTCTTTGGCCAAGTGGCCGGAGCCTGCGGTGCATTGGGTCGCGATCGTCGTCATGATTCTCGGGGCCCTGCCGTTCACCCTGTATGTCGCCACATTGCGGGGCAACCGTCGGGCGCTGATCAAGGATGAACAGGTTCAAGGCCTGCTCGGCATGCTGCTGGTGACCTGGCTGGTGCTCGGCACCTGGTATTGGTGGACGACCCAGCTGCATTGGCTGGAGGCGTTGCGCCATGTGGCACTGAACGTGACGTCGGTGGTGACCACCACCGGTTTCGCGCTGGGGGACTACAGCCTCTGGGGCAATTTCTCGCTGATGCTGTTTTTCTATCTGGGGTTTGTCGGCGGTTGTTCCGGTTCGACCGCCGGCGGTATCAAGATTTTCCGCTTCCAGGTGGCCTATATCCTGCTCAAGGCCAACCTTAACCAGCTGATTCATCCGCGCGCGGTGATCAAGCAGAAGTACAACGGTCACCGCCTCGACGAAGAAATCGTGCGTTCGATCCTGACCTTTTCGTTCTTCTTTGCGATCACCATCTGCGTGATTGCGCTGCTGCTGTCGCTGCTCGGCGTGGACTGGATGACCGCCCTCACCGGCGCGGCCAGTACCGTGTCCGGTGTCGGCCCGGGACTCGGCGAGACCATCGGCCCGGCCGGTAACTTCGCGACCCTGCCCGATGCCGCCAAGTGGATTCTGTCGCTCGGCATGCTGCTCGGCCGACTGGAGATCATCACTGTGTTTGTTCTGTGTATTCCGGCATTTTGGCGTCATTGACCGCTTCAGGTGCCTGCATCAGCCGCATCCGGTACTCGCCGGGTGTGGCATCGAACCAGCGGCGGAAAGCGCGGAAGAAGTTGCTCGGATCGGCGAACCCCAGCAAGTAGGCGATTTCCAGCAAGGTCATGTTCGGTTGAGCCAGGTACTGCTCGGCCAGTTCGCGCCGGGTATCGTCCAGCAGCGCCTGAAAACTCGTGCCCTCTTCCTGCAAGCGCCGTTGCAAGGTGCGCTGGGAAAGATGCAGTGTCTGCGCCACGGTGTCGCGCTTGGGCTCGCCCTGGGGCAACAGGCGGCACAACACCTGCCGCGCCTTGTGCGTCACGTGGCTTTCGGAAAAGCGCGCCAGATACTCGCCGGCAAAGCGGTCATGCAGCAACGCCATGGCTTCATTGGCCGTCGGCAAGGGCGCTTCCATGTCCGAACGCTCGAAAATCAGCGCATCGTAAGGCGCGTTGAACACCAGCGGTGCATGGAAAGCCTGTTTATAGGGTTCCGGATTGGCCGGTTCGGCACCTTGCAGCAACACTTTGCGTGGTTGCAACGTACGCCCGGTCAACCAGCTGCACAGCGCCAGGGCGCAGGCCAGTGAAGCTTCGGCGCTCTGCCGGGTCGGCGGCAGATGGTCGCCATGCACCGTCAGAATCAGCGCATAGCCTTCATCCAGCAGTTGGAAACTCAGGTCGGCACTTTCGGCGATGATCCGCTGATAGCGCACCAGACGCTGAAAGCCTTCGGCCAGGGTCTGGCTGGACATCAAGGCGTAACCGGTCACATGGAACTGCGCCGGTCGCACCACCTTGCCCATGTTCAGGCCGATGGCCGGGTTCCCGGACAGATCGACCGCGCGTTGCCACAGCCGTGTCATGGAGTCTTGCGGAAAGCGAGCATCCGGATCATCCAGTGCCGCGTAGTCGAGCCCCAGCTGCTTGAACAGAACCCGGCAATCCAGGCCATCCATCTCCAGCGCTTTGACAATCCCCATCGCCCAGCTTGCAGAAGTCGTTCGTTCGCTCATGGCGTTTTTTCTTACATGGTGAGCCGCATGCGACGGCTATTGACCGAAGGATATTAAAGTGGCGCCTATTGTCACTGCCTGATGCCATTGATCACTCTAGACTCAAATAAGCTACCCGCAGAACAACTTGCAGTCAGAACAATAACCACAGAGATCGCAGTCGTGGAAAACATCAAACGATTCAACAGCTTTGCTGAGTTTTACCCTTACTACCTCAGCGAGCACAGCAACAGTACCTGCCGCCGATTGCATTTTATCGGCACGACGCTGGTTATCTTGATACTGGCGCTGACCGTTGGTCGCGGAGCCTGGATGCTGTTGTGGGCCCTGCCTGTGGCGGGTTACAGCTTTGCCTGGGTAGGGCATTTCTTCTTCGAGAAGAACCGCCCGGCAACGTTCCAACACCCCTTCTACAGCCTGCTCGGCGATTTTGTCATGTACCGGGACATGGTGCTGGGGCGCGTTCCGTTCTAGAGAACATCCGTCACAAGAGAGTTGCCTATGAATGCCAATGCCCGCTTCACCCACATGAAGGACGGCACGCAGGAAGACTGGGCGATCATCGCCGCAGACTTCACTGCCTACGCGCGACAACTGCCGACAAGGATTCTGGCGCACCTGAAGTTACTGGAGGGGGATTTTGGCGGGTTCCCGGTGGATCGCCTGACCCATTCCCTGCAAACCGCCACCCGCGCCTTTCGCGATGGTCGCGACGAGGAATACGTGGTCTGCGCCCTGCTCCACGACATCGGCGACACCCTGGGGTCCTACAACCACCCGGACATCGCCGCAGCGATCCTCAAGCCGTTCGTCAGCGCCGAGAACCTGTGGATGGTGGAGAAACACGGGATTTTCCAGGGCTACTACTTCTTTCATCACCTGGGCATGGATCGGCATCTGCGCGAGCAGTTCCAGGACCACCCGCAGTACCAGGCGACCGTCGAGTTCTGTGCCAAATACGATGCGGCGGCATTTGATCCGGCGTATGACACGCTGCCATTGAGCTTCTTCGAACCGATGATGGAGCGGTTGTTTGCCCGGCCGAGAAACTCGATCTACAAGGCGGCGATGGAAGAGCATTCGCCAGCCTGATGACCTATGGCGACCATTGTGGCGAGGGGGCTTGCCCCCGCTCGGTGGCGAAGCCGCCGTGAACCTATGAGTGCGATCTATCTGGTGTTCTGCGGTGAATGGCTTTAGGGCTGCTGCGCAGCCTAACGGGGGCAAGCCCCCTCGCCACAAAAATCAAATCAATCAGGCCAACTCTGCAACCTTGGACGCCTTCAACTGCGCCTCCCGCGCCTGGGCATCCGCCAACCTGTACAACTCGATCGAACCATCCCAATGCTCGATCAGCGCCGTGCACGACTCCACCCAGTCGCCGCAATTAAGGTAATCCACCTCGCCCACCTTGCGAATCTCGGCATGGTGAATGTGCCCGCACACCACACCGTGCAGCTCGCGTTTGACGCATTCATGGGCGATGGCTTCCTCGAAGTCGCTGATGAAGCTGACCGCGGTTTTCACCTTGTGCTTGAGGTAGGCCGACAGTGACCAGTAGCCGTAGCCATACCGCGCACGCCAATGATTGAGCCAGCGGTTGAGGGTCAGGGTGAATTCGTAGGCCGAGTCACCGAGAAAGGCCAGCCAGCGATGATAACGGGTGATCACATCGAACTGGTCGCCATGGATCACCAGCAGATGCCGGCCGTCGGCGGTGACGTGCACCGCTTCGTCCACCAACTGGATATTGCCCAGGATCAGCTTCGAATAGCGGCGCAGGAATTCATCGTGGTTGCCGGTGACGTAGATCACCTCGGTGCCACGTTTGCTCATGGTCAGCAGGCGACGAATCACGTTGGTGTGCGCCTGCGGCCAGTACATGCCGCCGCGCAGTTTCCAGCCGTCGATGATGTCGCCGACCAGGTAGATTCTGTCCGCGTGGTAGCTCTTAAGAAACTGCGACAGGTGTTCAGCCTGGCAATCCCGGGTGCCCAAATGCACGTCGGAAATCCATAAAGTCCGTACGCGTTGTTTACGGGTGGGTTTGGCGAGCTCGGCGCTGGTCATGGGCAACCCTCTGGACATGTTTTGTAAAGTTTGCGCTGGTCGAGTTAATGGTCCATGACAGCACCAAGTCAGTCGTGTGACAGCGCTTATCAGCCTGCCCGGGTGTAGACTGACGCCCTGAACCGGGAGACCCGCGATGAGACCGATCCTCACGCTCCGCCAATACAGCCACGACCTGATCGTCCACAGCCACGACCACGCGCAACTGGTGTTCGGGCTTTCGGGCGCTCTGGATTTCGAGGTTGACGGCCGTGGCAGCCAGGTGGTCCAGCAGAGTTTCGTGGTGGTGCCCTCCGGTGCGCATCATGCGTGTGGCAGCGCCAATGGCAGTCGCTGCCTGGTGCTGGATGTGCCCGGCGAACAATGGATTTCGCAGTCGTTGGGCGATCACGCCGAGTCCAGCCGACGCTTGCTCGACAACGCCGGCCGCCTGCCCCTGGACGCGGGACAAAGCCAATTGGTCAGTTGGCTGGCGAACAGTCCGGTCGATGACCCGCTGATCGCACAACAAGGTGCGGTGCTGTTGCTGGCCAGCCTGAACAACGCCAGGCCCGATGCCGTCGGCGGTCGGCGCCTGCCCTATGCCGCGCTGAATGCACACATCGACCAGTACGCGGCGTATCCGCTGCAGGTGGCCGACCTGGCCCGGGTGGCCGGCCTCTCCAGTGCCCGTTTGCATGCGCGGTTCGTGGCTGAATGCGGACAGACGCCGATGGACTACATCCGCAGCCGACGCCTGCATATCGCGGTGGGCATGCTGCGCAACTCGGCACTGCCCATCGGCGAGGTTGCCAGCCGCGTCGGCTACAGCTCCCAGAGTGCCTTCGCGGCGGCGGTGCTGCGCGAGTTCGGGGCGTCGCCCGGGAAACTGCGGCGCGAGGCTGGCGACAAAAAACGCTAGTCTGCCGACAGACTTGACGGGCCATTACGCGCTTCAATGAGGCCCCTGTTCGTTTGTCATCAAGGATTGCAATGACTCCCCGTACCGCACTTGGCGCCTTGCATATCGGCGCATTGATGTTCGGCCTGACCGGCGTGTTCGGCAAACTGGCTGCCGCATCACCGGCGATCATCGTGTTCGGCCGTGCCGCTTTTGCCGTGCTCGCACTGGCATTTTTTGCACGGTTCGCCAGCCAGACGCGCTGGCAGAAACTCGAGGCCGTGGACTGGCGTCGGCTGCTGCTCAGCGGCTTGTTGCTCGCCGGACACTGGGTGAGTTTCTTCATTGCGGTGAAAGTCGCAGGCGTGGCGATTGCAACGCTCGGCTTCGCCAGTTTCCCGGCCTTTACCGTGATCCTCGAAGGGTTGATCTTCCGCGAGCGCATTCGCGCCAATGAGATTGTGCTGGTTCTGCTTGTGAGTGTGGGGCTGGTGCTGGTCACGCCTGATTTTGACCTGGCCAGCAGCGCTACCACTGGCCTGCTGTGGGCCGTGGGTTCCGGCTTGTTGTTCGCCCTGCTGTCGCTGACCAACCGTGCCAGCTCTGGGCGCGTCCCGCCCGTGCAGGCGGCGCTGTGCCAGAACGTGGTGGTTGCCCTGTGCCTGCTGCCGGTGGCGGCGCCTCAATTGAGCGAAGTACGCGCCATCGACTGGCTGTGGATCGGCCTGCTCGGTGTGTTCTGTACCGGTGTCGCCCACAGTCTGTTCGTCGCCAGCCTGGCGGTGATCAAGGCACGCACCGCCGCGGTGGTGTTCGCCCTGGAGCCGGTCTATGGCATCACCGTCGCCTGGCTGCTGTTCAACGAAAACCCGACTCTGCGCATGTTGCTGGGAGGTGCGTTGATCATTGTGGCAATCGTGGTGTCCAGCAGGCTCTCAGGCAGTTCGAGCAAGAAGGCCGTTACCGCCGAGGCGGCGTCTCACTGAGTGCGGTCGTTGTGTCCCAGATCGCGGTCCGGGTCGATCCGGTCGCGGACCCGCTGCTTGAGCACTTTGGCTTCAGGGAAGCCGCCGTCCGCCTTGCGCTCCCAGATCTGCACGGCGTCACAGAACACATGAAAGACCCCGCCGGTGCCCGGCACCAGGGAGACTTTGCCCAGGTCGTCACCAAAGGTGCTGAGCAGTTCCTGGGCCAGCCAGGCCGCTCGCAACAGCCACTGGCATTGCGTGCAATAGGTGATGACGATTTCCGGTTTGTGGGCGGTCATGATGGGGCTTGACTCCAGAGTTTGACGACGCCGCTATGATAGCCCGGCCGGTGACTGTCGAGTCGGCTGATCAGGTGGTGCCTCCAACCCGAACGCAGGCTCGATCATGGCCAGCGCCACCGGCTGTCTGGTTTCGCCTGGGCTGATCACGTCCCAATTCGACGCCATGGACAGCTCCTCCAGGTTGAGCCGGTACTCATCGTCAATGGCAGATTCGCCGGACATCGCCAAACCCGGAACCGCCACGGCAGCAGCGACCGGGATGGCGTGACGGTTATCGACCCACTCAAGTTCATCATTGGCTGGCACCCCGTCGCTCTGCGCAGTGGGCGATTGCGTGACGGGCGGCCAGATCACTGGCTCGGTAAAAAACTCGGCCGACGGCTCATGTGGCGACGGCAGCGCCTCTGAAGCCGTGGCCTGAGGCTGCTGGCGCCGGCGGCGAACAAACCAGCCCAGCGCCAGCAACGCCATCAGCGCTGACACGCCGGCAATCTGCAACCAGCCAACCCCGGGAGGCTCAGCAATGGCGGGGGCCGGTTCCACTGCATCAGAAACCATGGGTTGCGCCTTAACCTTCTTGAGCTCAGCCAGTTGGGTTTGCAGCTCGGCCAACTGCTGTTTCTGGCCGTCGATCAGCTCATACTGACTTTGCAGCTTCGCATTGAGGTCATCGACAGTGGATTGAAGCTGGTGGTTTTGCAGGGTGCTGGCAGCCAGTTGTTCCACGGCGGGATCGACCAAGGAGACGTCAGTTGCTGGCGTCGTCCTTGCCACGGGGGACGGCGTTTCGACTGGTTGAACCCTGGGGAATGCAGACGCCGGGGAACGGGAAACCGGTTCATCGGGGGCGGCAACAATGCCTGGCGACCCCGGTGGATCGATCAGCACCGTGTACTCGCGCAATAAGCGCGCGCCGGGTTGATTGAGCTGCACGAGGAAATTCAGGAAGGGTTCACTGACCGGTTTGCTGGATGTCACCTGGATCACGCTGCGCTTGCCGCGCAGGACCGGGGTGAATTTCAGATTATCGAGGAAAAAAACCCGGTCGACCCCGGCACGGCTGAACTCGTCTGCCGATGCCAGGCTTACCGACAGCTCGCCCTCCTCCAGGCCAGCCGCATCCACCAGGGCGATATCGGCACGCAGCGGTTGATTCAGCGCCGAATGCAGGGTGATTTCACCCAGGCCCAGCGCCGGAGCCCATGCCGAGTAAGTGACCGCCGCCCCGGCCAGCAACCCCTGTGAACAACCGCGCACAACCAACCGCCAACACTTGAGCATGAGCATCCTTGAGATCTACAAAAATTACCCGTACGCGTTCGTACATCCGTTACGAACACGATATTGCCGAGTAGTTCTTATAGTCTGCGCAATGCAGTCTCTCAAAAGCCTGGCAGTCGGTTATGCCTCAGGATTTTTCAAGGTTGCCCAGGATATGGCCGTGAACTCGCATGCACACCTTCAAATCCGCCTCATCGACGCCTTCGAACAGCTCGTGACGCAGTTGCGTGGCAATGGTTTCAATTTGTTCGATCAGCGGAAGCGCCGGGGCGCAGAGCACGATTTTCTTCGCACGACGGTCTTCCAGCACAGCCTGGCGTTGCACCAGACCCTGGCTTTCCAGACTGTCGAGCAAACGGGCCAGGGTCGGCCCTTCTACGCCAACGCTTTGTGCCAGCTCCCGCTGGGTCGGAGCCTCTTCGAAACGGGCCAGGTGCAGCAGCACCAGCCAGCGCGCCTGGGACAAGCCCATGCCCGCCAGTCGGCGGTCCAGTTCGGCACGCCAGCCACGGGACATCTGGGCCAATTGCATGCCAAAGCGGTGTTGATCGGTTAACGGCATAAAACACTCATGATTAGACTGAAATAAATAAAAACTAATTATTAGTCAGCTAAGCATGAGCCTCGATCCGAGGCAAGGCTTGATCTGTACTGAATCGTTACATCAGCACTACGGATGTCTCAAATCTCGAATTCCGACTGCAAGGCAGCGCGAACACAGTACAAAACCCCTTCCGGTACCCGGCCCGCGAACAGCGCGGCGATCTCGGAAACCGGCGGCAATTCACCTTCGCCGTCGAGGAAGGCGTCCTGGACTTCGCCCATCAGGTCCTCAGGCAGATCCAGCGCCTGCTCCAGCGACAACTGCTGCTTGCCGATCGCTTCGGCCAGCATGGTGTAGACGTTCTTTTCCGAGCACTGCAACTGACCGGCGATCTGCACGGGTGTCATACCGGCCCGCGCCAGCGTGATCAGTTCGTGACGTACGTCGGCCACCGGTTTCGGCGCCTCGACCTGGCCGCCGAGGACTTCGAGGAAGGCCTCGCCGTAACGCTCCAGCTTGCGCGCGCCGACGCCGCTGACCGTGGCCATTTCGGCCAGCGAGGTCGGCTGACTGCGCAGCATTTCCAGCAAGGTCGAGTCGGGGAAGATGACATACGGCGGCACGCCATGTTCTTCGGCGAGCTTACGCCGCAGGGCGCGCAAGGCTTCCCACTGTTCGCGCTCCTCGCCCCGAACCAGTTGGCTCGCCTGGCTCTTGCTGCTTTTCGCCACGGTTTGCGCCTTGAGGTCGCGACGCAGCTCCAGGGTCACTTCACCCTTGAGCAGCGGCCGGCAACTGTCGCTCAGGCGCAGCCCACCGTAGCCTTCGAGGTCGATGTCGGCCAGACCTCGGGCCACCAGTTGGCGGAACAACGAGCGCCACTCGCCCTCCGCCATCGCCTTGCCAACACCAAACACCGAAAGATGCTGATGCCCGAAGTTACGGACCTTTTCATTGTCCTTGCCCAGCAATACATCCACCAGGTGTCCGACGCCGTAGCGCTGACCGGTGCGGAAGATCGCCGAAAGCGCCTGCCGTGCGGGCTCGGTGGCATCCCAGGTCTGCACGCCGTCGACGCAGTTGTCGCAATGACCGCAAGGCTGGGGCATGTCCTCGTCGAAGTAGGCCAGCAGCGTTTGCCGACGGCAGCGGGTTTCTTCACACAGGGAAAGCATGGCGTCGAGTTTGTGCTGCTCCAGGCGTTTGTGGCGCTCGTCGCCTTCGGAGTTCTGCAGCATCTGCTTGAGCATCACCACGTCTTGCAGGCCGTAGGCCATCCAGGCGTCAGCCGGCAGGCCGTCACGGCCGCCACGACCGGTTTCCTGGTAGTAGGCCTCCAGGGATTTCGGCAAATCGAGGTGCGCGACAAAACGCACGTTGGGCTTGTCGATGCCCATGCCGAACGCCACGGTGGCAACCATGATCAGGCCTTCTTCGTTGAGGAAGCGCTTCTGATGGTAAGCCCGCAAATCGTTGGGCAGACCGGCGTGGTACGGCAGCGCCGGAAAACCCTGCTCGCTGAGGAACGCGGCGACTTCCTCGACTTTCTTGCGCGACAGGCAATACACGATGCCGGCATCGCTGCGCCGTTCGGCAAGGAACGCCAGCAACTGCTTGCGCGGTTGCTCCTTGGGCACGATGCGATAAAAGATGTTCGGTCGGTCGAAGCTCGACAGGAAGCGCTCGGCGTCTTGCAGGTGCAGCCGGGTGACGATTTCTTCCCGGGTGCGTTTGTCGGCAGTGGCGGTCAGTGCGATGCGCGGCACGTCGGGGAACATCTCCGCCAACTGGCCCAGTTGCAGGTATTCCGGACGGAAGTCATGCCCCCATTGCGATACGCAGTGGGCTTCGTCGATGGCGAACAGGGAAATGTTCAATCCCTGCAGAAATGACAGCATGCGCGGCTGGACCAGACGTTCCGGCGCCAGATAGAGCATCTTCACTTCACCCCGGCGGATGCGGGCGGCGAGGTCGCGCTGCTGCTCGGCGCTGAGGGTGGAGTTCAGCGCGGCGGCGGCCACGCCCAGCTCTTCGAGGGTGGCGACCTGGTCGTCCATCAGGGCGATCAGCGGCGAGACCACCACGGCCAGGCCTTCGCGCAGCAAAGCCGGGACCTGGAAACACAATGACTTGCCGCCACCGGTAGGCATCAGGACCAGGGCATCGCCACCGCTGGCCACGCGCTCAATAATTGCACCCTGGCGGCCACGGAAACTGTCGTAGCCGAAGATGTCCTTGAGGACGCGTTGAGCCTGTTCGAGCATAGAAACTCCAAAAATCACCGAAACATCCCTGCAAGGCTGGTTCAGAACCCGCGACGCTGCACCGACAAATCGTAAGTGCGCATTGCATGACGCTTCACATTTCAGCCGTGACGCCAGCAGGGCATCACAAAACGCGCGAGTATACCCGAGCCCCGGCAGGCATTGGGCACCGCTGATAAGACACGCAATACAATCTGTGGGAGCGGGCTTGCTCGCGAAAGCGGCTTCAAATTCAACATTTACGTTGACTGACCCACTGCTTTCGCGAGCAAGCCCGCTCCCACATTTGCCGTGCGGCTGGCCCAAGCGCTCAAGAAGGCCTAGAATTCCCGCATCGAACATTCCCCAAGGTAGTCCTTTAATGTCCTTCGCTGAGCAACTAACCCGCCTGCAAGTCTTCCTCGACGCTGATGAACTGCATGACGAGGCGCTGGACTACGTGGCCGCCCACGGCTACCTCACTGCGCTGTCGATCTGTTCCGAAGTGGTCCCGGACCGTGAATGGATCGACGCACTGTTCGCCGAAGAGCCGCATTACAGTGGCGAAGCCCAGCGCGAAGAGATCGAAGCCACGCTGATCGGCCTCAAGGCCCACATCGCCCGTCAACTGGCCTCCGACGAGGAATTCGAGTTGCCGTGCGACCTGGACCTGGGCGACGACCCGGACGATTCCGAACTGCGCGGCTGGTGCATTGGGTTCATGGAGGGCGTGTTCCTGCGCGAAGAAGCCTGGTTTGAAACCGCGGAAGACGAAGTGAGCGAAATGCTGCTGCCGATCATGGTCGGTTCGGGCCTGTTCGACGAGCAACCGGAGTTCTCCGACATTGCCGCCGACGCCAACCTGATGGACGACATGATCGTGCAGATCCCGGAAGCCCTGACTGCGCTGTACCTGCTGTGCAACGCGCCAGACGAAAAACCGGCGATTCTCAAACCCCGTCACCACTAAGGCGCTGCCTATGGACAACCCCATAGGCAACCGCCCCCTGATGTTGCGCTACGTGCTGCTGGCCATCGGCTGGCTGAGCGTAGCGTTGGGGGTCATCGGAATTTTCCTGCCGGTATTGCCCACCACCCCCTTCCTGCTGCTGGCGGCCGCCTGTTTTGCCCGCAGTTCGCCGCGCTTCTATCAATGGCTGGTCGAGCATCCGCGGCTGGGTCCGTGGATTCGCGATTACCTCGACGGCAACGGCATTCCGCTCAAGGGCAAGGTTTACGCCATCGGCCTGATGTGGGCGAGCATCCTGTTCTCCTGCTATCTGGTGCCGCTGCCTTGGGCACGGGGGTTCATGCTGACCAGTGCGGTGCTGGTGACAATCTACATCCTCAGGCAAAAAACCCTGCGCAAATCCTGAAGTCTTGTGGCGAGGGAGCTTGTCGGATCGCCGCACCGTCCCGCTGGGTTGCGAAGCGACCCCCAAACCATTCGATCCAGGTTCCCCTGGTACACCGCGCTCACCTGTTCTGCGACTGCTGCGCAGCCGAGCGGGAGCAAGCTCCCTCGCCACAGGTGCTGTAGGCAACCCGACGACCTGCCCTCCCCCTGCACAATCTCCACCTAAACTCCACGAACCTACACTCGAGCAGCCAGACATGGCCCGCAGTCTGCGTAGTCCAGGATGGCCAGCGCTCCGACTTCGGCTCGGCGGCTGGTTGCTGCTGGCCGCTTTGCTACTGACCATTTTCAGTGGCGTCCGGGCCGACTGGGATTTTGCGCAGATCCTGCAAACCGTGGAAAAACGCTACGGCCCGCTGGGACCGGCACGCAACCGGATCGAGGCGTGGAGTCAGATGCTGCAAAGTGCACGCGGCGCGCCCGAACGTGAGCAGCTCAACGCGGTGAACCGCTTCTTCAATCAGCAGTTGAATTTCCAGGACGACACGCGCATCTGGCAACAGACCGATTACTGGGCCACGCCCGTCGAAGCCCTGATCAAGGGTGCCGCCGATTGCGAGGACTACGCGCTGGCTAAGTATTTCAGCCTGCGCCGGCTCGGGTTCCCCAGCGAAAAACTGCGCATCACCTACGTCAAGGCCCTGAGCCAGAACCAGGCGCACATGGTGCTGACGTTCTACAGCACCCCCACGGCCGATCCACTGGTGCTGGACAACCTGATTGGCGATATCCGCCCCGCCTCCCAACGCAAAGACTTGCTGCCGGTGTACGCCTTCAACGCCGAAGGCCTGTACCTGCCGGGCAAGAACGGCGGGCAACGCAGCAGCGACTCGAAGAAGCTGTCGCGCTGGCAGGACGTGTTGAAAAAGATGCAGAGCGAAGGGTTCGACATCGGCGACGGCTAACCGCCATGGCAAGGAGCGAGACATGACACTGCGTAAACAGCTGTTCCTGGCCATCTGCCTGTTCCTGCTGGTGGCGTTCAGCGGCAGTTTTTTTGCCAGCCTCGAAAGCTCCCGCGAACAAACGCTCGGTCAGCTGCGTGCCCACGCCCAGGACGCGGCCACCGCGCTGGGGCTGTCGCTGACGGCACAGGTCGATGACCCGGCAATGATGGAGCTGATGGTCAGTTCGATTTTCGACAGCGGCTATTTCAGCAGCATCCGCGTGATCAGGCTCAAGGATCAACAAACCCTGGTAGAGCGCAGCACTCCGACAAAAATCGACGGCGTGCCTGACTGGTTCGTCAACCTGGTCAACCTGCGCCCGGAAGGTGGCGACGCCTTGGTCATGCGTGGCTGGGAACAGCTGGCACGGGTCGAAGTGCTGAGCAATCCGCAATTCGCCCTGGCCAAGCTCTGGGACAGCACCCTCGGCAGTCTGATCTGGTTGCTGTTGTGCGGGCTGTTCAGTGCGGTGATTGGAGGATGGATGCTGCGCAGGCAGTTCCGCCCACTCGACAGCATGGTCCGACAAGCCGAAGCCATCAGTAAACGCGAGTTTCTCAGCCTGCCCAACCTGCCACGCACACCGGAGCTCAAACGGGTGGTGCTGGCCATGAACCAGATGGTCGAAAAACTCAAGGCGCTATTTATCGAAGAGGCTGCGCGCAGCGAAAAGCTGCGGGCCGAATCCTATCTGGACAGCCTTACCGGCCTGGCCAACCGTCGCCTGCTCGACGAACAACTGGCCGACCACTTGAGAGTCTGCGAACAGAGCCGCGATGGCCATCTGCTGATGTTGCGGATCAACGACCTGAACGGGCTCAACCAGCGATTGGGCGGCCAACGAACGGACGCACTGATCAGCGCCGCCGGCGAACTGCTCAGGCGCCTGACTCAATTGCCGGAACGTCGCACCTGGCTGGCGGCGCGCAATCGCGGTGGCGAATTCAGCCTGCTGACCCCGGGCCTGGACGCCGAAAGCGCCGCGCGCCTGGCCGCCGATGTCAGCATCAGCCTGGAGAACCTGCGCCTGACCGGTGCCAGTGATTGCATGCCCGTCGCCCACCTGGGCGTTGTCGCCTATCGCCCCGGAGAGCCGATCGGCAACGTACTGCTGCGCCTCGATCAGGCATTGACCGAATCCCGGCAGCGTCCCGAGCGACCCTGGGTCTACCTGGGCCAGCATGACACCGCGCCGAATCACTCCCAGCACGACTGGCGCACCTGGATCGACGACGCCTTGACCGAAGGCAAGATGCAGTTGTACTTCCAGCCCGTCGTGCAATGCGCCGACACCCGCCAGGTGCTGCATCACAAAGTGCTGGCACGCCTGCTCGACCCACAGGGCGAAGCGATTGCCGCCGGGCATTTCCTGCCGTGGATCGAGCGTCTCGGCTGGTCCGCACGCTTCGACCTGGCCATGCTCGAAGCCACGCTGGACGAGCTGGTGGTCAACCGCAGGCCCTTGGCACTGAGCCTGTACGGGAGCACCCTGCGCGATCCGGTGCAATGGCGAACAATCCTCGACCTGCTCGACTCCCTTCCGGAGCTGGCACCGCTGCTGACCCTGGAAATCGACGAGCGCCAGTTGCCCTCCCCCGAAGAACTGCAGCGTTTGAGCCACAGCCTGCTGAACACCGGTTATCGCATCGGCCTGCAACACTTCGGCGGGCGCTTCAGCCAGATCGGTAACCTCACTCAGTTGGGCTTGGCGTACCTGAAAATCGATGGGGCCTACATTCGCGGCATTGACGAACAGCCTGACAAGCGGCTGTTCATCGACGCGATCTTTCGCGCGACCCACAGCATTGATTTGCCGCTGATTGCGGAGCAGGTAGAAACCCAAGGGGAGTTGGAGGAGATCAGGTCACTGGGGGTATTTGGCGTCATGGGGCGATTGATCGGACCGCCGCAGCCGAAGTGAAATATTTGGGGATGTACCAATCAACGGAGCCATCCCCAAACGCATCAGTTACATGGATTGTGGTTCCAGAAAACAACGAATACGGGCCTGTGCGGAACTCCAATTTTTTTGAATCCTCAATGCAAACTCACCACGCGTATGTGACGGGCAGTGTACATTCCAGGCCATTTTTTCGACTGCATATTCAAAATCAGGCTTGCTAATGAATCGAGATCCTTCCAGCTCTCCACCGCCTTTTTCCCAGTACAAACGCACATAATAAAGTGATGGGCTGCCAGGCTTTGCAACGGCAGACAATTCTGATGATACACCGCCCTTGAACCGTGCTCCGTCAGCAGGAACTTCCACCCGATTTAGCCGGATCGTTACGTAGTCCAAAAGGTTTGAGGAGCGCCTGATGCAGTCAGAAACTATAAACGGCGTCATCCCTTGACCCGAAATGATGAGATCAAAATCTACCTCTCGGGCTTCCGTTACGCCGGTCACATCCCACTCATGATCCGTGGTTGGTGTCATCAGGAGTGGTTTGCTGGTCACCGGATCGGCCCCGGACTGTTTGGCTTGCACCTTCAACATCAGTGGAAAGCCTGCAATGGGGCTATCAGGTTTAGCACGAAAAATGACGGTTAGGCTTGTATCCGGCCAAAATTCTTTCACGCCTTCCGGCATTGGTATAACGCTGCCCCGCCATGTAGCGTATCCTTCATCAGACAGGTTGGACGACATTACCCAACACGGAAACTCATGAACCTGGTCAAACTCCCGACTCAAAAATACCAGCCGGACACGCCCACTTAAATTCTCCGGTGTCAGTGTCCATTCTGCTGTATCGCCCTCTTTCGGCGACCACTGACCGAATGCAGGCGAGGCTCCGATGACCAGTCCTGCGTCATTCACCAATCCCAGTTTGATTTGAACGCCATCCAGCCAGGGCGCCTGCACTGTCAACTTATTTGACTGCCCGCGACGAAGTGCGATGCCTGGCAAGTTCCACGGCACTGGCTCATCATTAATGCAAAAACTTGCCTCTTCCCAGGAAAAACTTTTAGTTATTGAAAACCCAGTTGCCGCCCTCATGATGCCACCTCTTAAAATTAATGCATTCAAAAGAAGAAACACCACTTTAAAAAGACATGCACATAAGCGCCACTGTCAAAAATACTAGTAAAGCCAGAACAAATCGCAATAAGAAAACACCTTTCCATGCCAGTAACGCCACCGACTTTCAAAAAACAACAAACGCCTAGTAATTATGACAGTAGCGAGCCGAAACACTTCGAGCCCTAATTGACTTCGTTTTCCTCAACAGCAAATGGAGTTATCAATATGACCTGCAAAACACCGAACACCTCGGAGCTATCCCTGGACACACTGGATGATCCAACGCCTGTAACTTTCGATGAAGTCCGCGATTCCAGCGATAAACTCGTTGAAGAAAACGCCACCACATACGATAAAACCCTGACGTTCATAGGCACGTGCGGGCGAAATATGCTGCTCAATTTACGCAATGACGAGAAAAATTTCACTGATACGACCGGCGATTCTTCGGGTGACTGGGTCAAGGAGTTCACGCTCTCAGACTTCAAGCGCTACACAATTGACGCTATCGCAGAGGAACCGCCGCAGAATGGTTCCAAGAAGAAAACCTTTGTCCTGGCGACCGAAACACCCATTATCAATCTCGTCACTGGCAAGGACGGTGAAATCAAAGACGGCGATACCTACGACGGCGACTCGGTAGACTTCATCGGCAATGCGACCCCCAACGTTGTAGTCGAAGCCTTCAATGACGAAACGACAACGGGCAAGAAAGCATTGGTTGATGCTGACGGGCTGTTCAAACTGCCCCTGAATGAGCTGAAAACAGGGCAATACCGCATCAAGATCAAGGCACCGAACAACAAAGAATCCACTGTGTTCATGTTTACAGTGGCCGCGGACATGCCGCTGAGTCTTGATGATGTGCTGGACGACACCGGGAGCAGCGTAGATGAGGGCGAAACCACCATCCAAACGACCCTGACCATCAAAGGCAAGGCACGGAAAAATGGTGAGCTGACATTGTTGGGTGGACCGGCGCCAGCGACAGTGACCGCGAAAGACTCCGGAGACTGGGAGCACACCTTCCGTGATTTGCCCGTGGCGCACTATAGCCTGACCGCTCGAACAAACTATAACCCTGTGGAAACGACTGCCCCTCGGACCTTCACCGTGGTACAGGACGTCGAACTCAGCCTTGACAAGGTTCTTGAATCCGAAGAGGGTCCCGAAGTCCCCGAAGGCGAAACCACCTACAAAGACCTGTTGATCATCAAGGGTCATGGCAGCCCCGGCAAGAGTATTCAGCTACTCAATGGTGACGATCCAATAGAAGGTGCCACCGAAACAACCGACCCCGAAGATGGCACCTGGACAATTGCGCTGAAAGTATCCGAAGGTGAATACCGCCTTAGAGCAAAAGCCAACTATGGCGAGGGTGCCGTCACCGCCCCATACACCTTCAAGGTGGAGTCGACCATCCAGCCGCACAGCACCCGTATCTACGATTCAAACGGCCTGATCGACGATGAAGGCAGCACCACGCAAAACTATGTTTTTGTCAGGGGCGTTGCTGCACCGTCAGAAGCGATCAAGCTCAAGATCAACGGAGTCGTTGATGAACAGGAAGAATACACAAACATTAAGGGAGACTGGGTCAAGCTCGTTTCTGAATTGATCCCTGGAACCAAGTATGTGGTGAGCGCAGTAGCCCAGTACGGCGGAAACGCAGAGTCTAATACATGGACCATTACCGTTGCGCCGGCCATGGACTCCACTGTGCGTTAATTAAAACTGAGTGCAAGCAACAGAAAAAAACCGCTCAAAGCGGTTTTTTTCTTTTAAATCAATGTACACCAGATACTCATGACACAAGCCATTGCCGCCCGACAGCCGTCCAATGCCTTCGTCAGCTTGAAAAGCTCGCCACTTCACAAGTTCCAATGCAACTCATGAACATCAACCGCTTATCGGAAATCGATGTAAGCCTGTTATTTATGACAGTAGTCAGCGATCAAATTAGCCTCCCTAATGACTCCGTTTCCTTTCAGAACCGGAGTTACCGTCATGACCAGTTTACCGACAGACCGCTCATCACTCTCGTCCGACCCAGCGATTGAAGACCTCGATCTACTGACTATCAGGCAAGTCCTCGATCCCAACGGCAATTCCATCGCTGGTACCACTACCTACTCAACATTTTTCAAGGTGATCGGGAACGGTGCAGAACCCGATAAAGTCGTCTGGATAATGAATGGCGCAGAGAAATTGGGTGAAGCGACCAGTAACGGCAGCGGCGCCTGGGAGACGCCGCTGCTCCCTGTGACGAAATTTGATTGCTTTTCGATAGTCGCCAGGGGCAAGTACGGCACTGAACCCGTCTCCATTCCGCCCAAAAAGTTCACTGTAGCGACCAAAACCCCAATCATCAGAGAAGTACTCGGAGAAGCAGGTCCCATTCTGGACCAGGGCGAGACCTATGAAAAATCAGTAACCCTCTACGTCGATGCGGTGCCCGATGAAGATGCCAGGGCATTCGATGGGGAGACTGAGCTTAAGTCCGGGTTGGCCAGTGGTTGCGGAAAACTCAGTATCAAACTCGTCGATCTGGAAGCAAAGAAATACATCATCAAGATCAAGTCTTCCGCTGATAAAGAGTCGAGCCCTTTCACCTTTACTGTGAAAGCAGCGGCTCCTCTGACCATCGACGAGGTGACCGACGACGAAGGCAATCCCGTTGACGATGGCGAAAGTACAATCAGAAGAGTGATCACCGTCAAGGGCGGCGCACTCGCCAATGGAAATCTCTCACTGATTGGAGGACGTCCGACCCCCGTTGCGGTGAAGGCCGATGACAAGGGTGTATGGAGCCACACATTTACAGCGTTGCCGGATGGCGAATACAAACTCAACGTCGAGGCTTCATACAATGATGATGTCGCCGGCCCGCGGACATTTATCGTAAGAAAGGCGGTCGCCGCCACCCTCGAAACCGTCACCGATAAAAAGGGCAAGCTCGTAGACAGGGATGACGTCACCTTCGAAACAGAGCTGGATGTTGAAGGCCAGGGTGAAGAGAACCAGTCCATCGAGATCTATGACGACAGCGAATTTTTAGGTGTCGCTACAGTTACAAGCGGACATTACAAGCTCCCTATCGGACCATTGGCGGAGAAAGGCTATTCCCTTGTCGCCAAGGCAAAGTATCCCGATGGCGGCGAGTCTGCCCCGTACCTGTTTACCGTGGAAGCCAACCACCAGGCACCGAAAAACACCAGGGTTCACAATCCTGACGGCACCGTGATCACCGACGGTGGTAACACCTTCTCCAGGCATGTATACGTCAGAGGTGAAACCAGGTCGCTGGCGTCGGTCAAGATCAAGATCAATGGTGTCACGGACCCGGACCCGGAGGACTCCAACGTCCAAGGAAAATGGGTGCGCCTCGTCAGCCAGCTGGAAGTCGGCACCACCCATGTCGTTAGCGCCGTCGACGCGGATAACCCCGACGCCGAGTCCAATACATGGACAATCACCGTTGTTGCTGAGCCTCAGCAGTAAAGCTCAGATCAATATCACAACCGACGTGATGAAAAAAAACCGCATGATGCGGTTTTTTTTCACGTCAACATTTACCACTGGTAATTCCAGCTGAGGCTGACCGCAATCGGCTGTTCAATATCGTTACCCTTGAAATAATCAACACCGGCGCCAAACCGCATCGCGTCAGACAGGGAAACCGCCACCCCCATGCCGAACTCGAGACCCGAGCCGGACAGATCGTTGTTGATGCGGTTGCCGTTGACCCGTACGTTATCGTCATTGCTGGCAAACTCGTGGACCACGGCCACACTGGCGTACGGCCGCACACGGGTGTCACGATCCAGCTTGATGCTTCGACCGGCGCTGATACCGAGCTTTGTCCGCAGTGAATCGATGTGATCGCCGTCAGCTTCCATGCCGTTGTCGAGTCGGTAGTCTGCGCCCTCGATCTTCGCCACCGACACCTGGGCTGAAGGTTTTGCAAACCAGTCGTTCCCCAGATTGACATGGCGCCCAACCTCTACCAGCGCGCTCACCCCTGAATTGCTGTAATCACCCTTTGCACGCGAGCCATCGCTCATGGTGACTTTGGAGTCATTACGGAAATGGTTGAACTTGAGCGCACCATCGACGTAATAACCATTGTCCGGATTCAGCCAGCCGAAGTAGGGACCAAAATAGTAGCTGTCGACCGTGGCAGAAGTGCCGCCATGCAGATCCAGGTCGGATTGACTGTAACCGGCCAGTACGCCGAGTCGCCATGGGCTGTCCCCCAATCGGGTATCGGCCCCCATGGAAAACCCTTGCTGTTGCTGACGATAACCCACACCCGAACCATCGTCGACGTTGTACTTGTTGCCATAAGGCCGTACCCAGACACCGTGAAGCCGGTCGTCCGCCTGCAATTCATTCATGCGGTTTTCCAGTGACTTGGTCTCGCCATAGGACACGGTCAGGGCCGTTTGATACAGCGCCACCACCGATTGGGCACCCGAGCTGAGCCGTGTGGTCGGGTTCAAATAGAAGTCGGTTCCGCCTGATGCGTTGGCCCTTTCGGCCAGATCGTATTCCCAGGTGCCCAAATCGACCCGGCCACCCTGCAACGCAAAGGTCGCCTGATTGCTGCCGACCTGAACCAGGGTCAATGCTTGCGCAGAAGCAGCATCTGTCCCCGAAGCGTTGACGGCCAGCTCAAAGCTGCCCGTCGCGGTTGCCGCCTTGAGCAAGTCACTTTCGCCGGTGGCGAAATTTCCCTGCATGGCAATGATGCCGCTGCCTTCCAGACTGCCGACCTCGAGTTGACGATAGCCACGTTGCTCGCCGGACGCACCGAAATTAACCGTGCCGTCATTCATTGATAAATGGTCGATGCTGTCATCGCCAACCATCGTCAGGCTCGACTGACTGTTGAGACTCAGGTTGCTGTTGTTCAGACGCCCGGTGAAGGACGATCCGTTGTTCAAACTGACTTGAGCAGACGAGCCGTCCTCGCGCACGATGTCACCCACCATCGAAGCCCCGTCGAAAGACAGATCGACGCTGCTGTTGCCCAGGACTTGCACATTGCCTTGCAAGTCACTGCCAACGACATTCATCGCGGCCGTGGAAGCGCCCTGTACTTTCAACAGGTTGCCATCCGCCGCACGCAAAACGGCATTGTTGCGCACCTCGATCGTCGCCCCCTTAACGCCCCCCTCCACCAGGATTGCCGGCCCGTTGCGACCTTCTACGGTGGAGTTGTCCAGCACCAGTGAATTGCTGCCGACGGTTGGGGAGTCATTGGTCATCCGCACACCTGCGCTGTCGCCGCTGATCAGCGTGCCCGCCAGTGCGCGCACATCGCCGCCGCGACTGTCCAGGCCCACGCTGCCGGCATTCACGCCTCGCAACTCGCTGTTGAGCAGCGTCAATGTACTCAGGCCCGTGACCAACGCCCCGCTCTCTCCACCCCGAAACTGACTATCGCTAGCGGTGACGGTCGAACCTTGAGTGGACGAGGGTGGCCGATTGACCCACAGCGCTCGACCGTCAGCGGTTACAACGGCCGACCGGATGGTGGCCTGGCTGCTATTCACTGAAATCCCGTGGTCGTCCTTGTTGCCGTTGATCACTGCGCCATCGATGTTCAAGGTCGAGCCGGTCCGAACTCTCAGGCTTTGGGTCGTTGCTCCCACCAGGTTGAGTACACCTCCCTTTTCCACTACATAGTCGCTAAGCGGATCGCTCGGCCCGACTGTTACATTCTCGCCAGCGCCAATAATGATTGCCGCCATCGCCGAAGTGTTCATCAAAAAAAATGCTGGCAATAGTGCCAGCACTCCGAAACCATTTGTGGACGATGGTTTAAATGAAGTTCGTTTATCACTATTCATAGGTGGGTCCTGTTTCGTTTTCTCGTCTTCCGAAGAGAACGGAAAACGTTGAGGGCTGCGGACTTTACAGACGCCTCCTACAAAAAAATGTAGGATTAATCCTTAAAGACGCATGAAAAATCCAACACAAAATTTAAACGCAACAAAGGGGTATCCGGCGCCTCGGTACCGGATACACCCATGGGCCTGGCAGGCAAGGATTCGCATGCCGATGCTCAAGTCAAACAGGAATGACCGGAGCCAGATCGCAGGTGCCCGTACCTCGACTCATGTTGACCCGGACCACTTCACCCTTGGTGAGAACAGCCTCACCGGCAATTTTGACCGCGTAGTCCGTTCGGCCATACGCGTTTTCCGTGGTTTGCAGATGGACATAGGGAACATACATATCAAAGCCGTTAGCGGCTTCCGTGTTGTTGGGAGTATGTGTTACCTTCTTATGGGTTCCTGGAATAAGAGTCGCTTCATCACCAGCATCCGTGGGATAACCACCGTAAATCAGTGTAACCTCATTGTTTGCCAGCCGCGTATCGGCAGGAATTCTAACGACACCGACAACATTACGATCTGGAAGCCTTCTCAACGAACTGCAAACAAAACCATTTAGTGGATTTGCATGCATATACTGGAACCCGGCTGCAGCCAAAACGATCGGCTGCATCTTGATCTCCGCAGAGTCCACCGGGGAAATTGCCAGGTTGTCATTGAGAGCATGTTCCACAACGCACTGAAGTTGTGCATCAACGTCATCTGCAATGGTGCCCAGCCAATCCCACTTGAACTCAAATTCTATTGGTTTTGATGGATCTTCGCTGCCATCGCCAGGGAAGGTCCAGACGCCACCCGGCGCAGGAGCATCATTCCCATTAATATAAAATGTTACCGTGTCCCCTAGTTTGAAAAGAGGATGAAAAGGCAGATAACCTTTGACGACGCCACCATTTTGTTTGTCTGCCAGCGTCAGTTTATTTCTTTCAGTACTGTAGGGTCCCTGGATCCATGGCTGCAACAACGTGACATCCGGCGGAGCCGGCTTGTCAGGGTCAAAGGGTGCAGCGGGTTTCCTCACATCAAGCCACACCCGTTTTTCAATCGGTTCCACTGGAAAATAAATATCACCGCGCTTGATTCTGTACCCCAACTTCACTTGTCGCCTGCCATGACCCGAATTGAGCAGCGCCAGGTTGTCCAGCGTGTTCAGAAACGGAATAGAGGTTATACGTTTTGGACTTTGCGCTACGTCATCAATGAAATACTCGATCTCATCCACCGCATTGTCGAAGTTTGCA
Source organism: Pseudomonas sp. GM33 (assembly GCF_000282295.1). Taxonomy (NCBI): domain Bacteria; kingdom Pseudomonadati; phylum Pseudomonadota; class Gammaproteobacteria; order Pseudomonadales; family Pseudomonadaceae; genus Pseudomonas; species Pseudomonas sp. GM33. The sequence goes on along the minus strand of NZ_AKJO01000090.1, from coordinate 6,333 downwards.
AATAGGGTTTTAAGACCTGCACCGACGCCATCGACCAAGTGCTCTACTAAAAGCGTACTGGTCAGGTTGGGTGCCTGCGGAACGTTCAATTCCTCTTTGACCACTGGCCTGCGATTTTTGGATACCCACACTTTTGTATTGCCTGAAGGTGTGGCCGAGACACCCGAATAACTGACTGCCTCACAGAAAACAATGTACTCTCCATTGTAATTAGTGACGTTAGCAGCCGTTAAATTAAATACTAATGGATTGCTAAAATTACTTTCATCCAATGTAATGGAACCCACTTCCCTCCTAATCATGCTATCGGAACCGATATAACACTTGATCGTATCGCCCAACCTCTTGTTCGAGTAATCCGAATAGGTCAAAGGCACAGTTGCACCACCCTCAAAATCCTCCGGACCGATACCATAATCTTTCACGGACTGAGGCACAGTGATCAATTGATCAAGAACTGGCGGCTCAAAGTCCACCATATACTGCAGTTCCTCTACGTCTGCTTCATTTGGGCCAAACGAAAAGAAATAACTGATTTTACGCAGTCCGGTGGTATTCCTGCTTGCCAAGTGCAAGGTCATAGGAATAGGTGGCGGAGGGTTGAGAGGTGTCACCTTCTCATATTGATAATTAATGTCATCCTTGGTTCCATCTACCGTCATTCGGATAGTAACGAGTGTCGGCACAGTATCATCATGCCTGTCGAATGTCGGAATCATGAACTTGAGCGGCTGGATTCTATGAGAATACGGAAGATATTGTGGACCTGTCGCGGTCAAGGGCGGCAATAGTGGATTAGAAGCATCAGGCACAGGAGCTTCCAGATAATCACGACGCAGACTGGCACGATACGCCCGGTATTGCGCCCTGTTACCGCCGTTAACAGAAAAATCTTCGCTTTTAGACATTTCGCTACTCCTTGGTGTTGAGCTTATTGCTCATACTGGGTCGCCCAATGCCAGACGGGGAACGCCGGCACTGATTACTTGCCGCTCCTGAACGGGTACTTAGACGATTGCTTCTCATCCGAATGTCTTGATTTAACGGCAGACACGGGGGGCTGACCACTGTCAGAAATTACAGTTTTCGTTACCGTCGGTCGGACAGATACCTTTGGCGCAGACAACAAAAAACCCGCCATCCCTTGCGCAGGAATGGCGGGTTTTTCGTTCAGACTTTCAGGTCACACGGTATCCACCTTCAACGAATGATCGTTGAGCATGCCGTTGATGATGGTCGCTGTGTCATGCCCGCTCGCGACCACCCCACCCGCTCCCGGCGTGACACCGTATTGACTGGCGAGGTTGACGCCGGCCAGGTCGATGGTCTGGTTCGGTGCGGCGCCGGCCATGGCGCTGACGTCGATGCTGGTCACCGTCGACGCCCCGCTGCCGGTGACGGTGAAGTGCAGGTAGTCGTCCAGCGAAGCCGTGGTGCCGTTCTCCCCTTGCAGCAGTTGCGACAGGTCGAGCTTGTCGGTGCCGGGCGTGAAGTCGGTGATCACGTCATGGCCGCTGTTGTCCTTGAGCCACTGGAAGGTGTCGGCCCCCGCCCCGCCGCTGAGGGTGTTGTTGCCCAGGCCGCCAATCAGCAAGTCATCGCCGCCCCCGCCATTGAGGATGTCGTTGCCCAGGCCGCCGTTGATCACGTTGTTGCTGTTATTACCGGTCAGGGTGTCATTGAAGTTAGAGCCGGTGAGATTTTCGATACCAGTCAGGGTGTCCGTACCCGCGCCCAGGGTGTTCTGCGCAGCGAGCAGGCTGAGGTCGACCGTGACCCCGGCGGTGGCGTGAGCATAGCTGGCCGTGTCGATGCCCGTGCCGCCATCGAGGGTGTCATTGCCCAGTCCGCTGTAGAGCAAGTCATTGCCGGCGTCGCCGTGCAGTTCGTTGTTGCCGGAGCCTGCTGTGAGCACATCGTTGCCGTCGCCGGCATTGATGATGTTGTTGCCCGTGCCCGCCACCAGGATGTCATCTCCGCTGGTGCCGGTGAGGGTGTGGCCATCCTGATAGCTGATGGTCAGGTTGGCCGAGTCGCTGCCGCCATGGTTGTCGTTGGCGGTGTAGGTACCGTGGTAGTCCGTGGTGACTTCGTGTGCCCCGGCGTAGTTCACCGTCATGGTCAGTTCATAGTTTTCTTCCGAATTCTTATTGCTGCCACTGGTGTTGGCGATGTTGGTCACGTGGATCTGGTAAGTACCATCCGCGCCCGCGGTGATGGTGCCACCATCGGCGATGCTGACAAACGCCCCTCCGTTGAGCGAATACTCCATCGTGATGTGCCCAGGGTCCAGGTTGTGATCGAGGTTGAGCGTCTCTCCCTGTTTCAGTTTGACCGTGATGAGGTCTTCATTGTTGCCATTGGATTGGTTCGCGGCGCTGAGATAGCCACTGACCACCAGCACCGCCGTCATGGTCGTCGCGTTGGCCACAAAGGCGTTGCGCACGTTGGCCAGACTCTGGTTGGCGGGGTTGTTGTTTTCACCGGCGAAGCTGATCGCGCCGGTACCGGTGAAGTCCTCGCCTTTTAAGACCCAGCCGGTGTTGAACGAGGTTGGTGTCGCCGAAAGTTGGTCGCCATTGGGGTCGGTGTCGTTGGCCAGCAACAGTTCGCCCGGCACCACGATGTTGCTCGACGGCACGTTGGTGATGACGTGGTCATCGGCGGCCACTGGCGGTGCGTTCGGTATGACGTTGATCGTCAGGGTGGAGCTGGCCAGGTCGCCATCGTTGTCGCTGACGGTGAAGCCGATGTTTTCGGTGATCAACACCGAGGTGGTTTTCTGCGAAATGTAGGCGTATTCACCGGTGTCGAGATTGATCTGCAAGGTACCGCTGTTGTTGGTGGCAATGTTCAGTGTGTTGTCCACGGTGTTGAAAGTGCCATGGTTGAGCCCGCCGCTGAAGTTCAGGGATCCCTGATTGGTGTTGCCGCTCGGATCGTAGGTGTACGTGGTGCCGTCCACCGTGATGGTCTTGATGAAGCCGCCATCGGCGCCGAACGCACCGCTCTCGCCCAGCAGCGAACCGGTCACCGGTGCACCGCTCACCGTGCCGGACAGCACCGAGTTGAGCTGGTTGAGGTCGGTCACCACCACCGCATTGGTGTCGGTGTGGCTATTGCCGTCATAGGCCAGTGGATTGAGGTTCGCGTTGCTCACGCCACTGCCCAGGCCGATCGCGTAGTTCTTGATGTTGTTGGCATCGAGGAAGGCTTTCAGCGCGGTTTCGTCGGCGGTGCCGATTTCCTGGCCGGTGGTGGGCTTGCCGTCGGAGAAGAAGTAGCCGACGTTTTGTGCACCGGTCAGTTTGCCCAAGGTGTTGAACGCGGTCTGCATGGTCGCCACGGCCGCGTCATAGTTGGTGCCTCCGTTCGCGGTGAGGCCGGCAAGCAGGGTCTTGGCGGTGGCGACATCGACCCATACCGAAGTCATGTCGGTGGCGCTGCTGCTGAAGGTGACGAGTTGCACTTTCACATCGCCCAGGTCGTCGTATTTATCCAGCAAGGCACTGATGGCCTGCTTGGCCAGTTCCAGCCGCGACAGGTTCGAAACGCCGGAAGGATCGACCATGCTGCCGGAGACGTCGAGCACGATCAGCAGGTTGGAATCGATCTCCACCGCCGCCACCGAGCGATCCGATGCCACCGCCTTGGGCACGTCATCGACAATGTTGACCACGATGGTGCTGGTGCTGCTGTTGCCCGACGCATCGGTGGCCTTGTAGGTGAAGCTTTCACTCAGGCTGTTCGGACCGTCGTTGGCATTCGGCGAGGTTTTTGGCGCCGAGGTCAGGGTGTAGGTGTAGCTGCCGTCGGGGTTGAGCAGGATTTGCCCGTAGGTGCCGGTGGCGCTGCCGACCAGGGTGTAGGTGAGCGCGCCGCTGGCACCCGAGACGGATCCGACCAGGGTTCCTGACGCGGTTTCGCCGGTATTGCCCGGGTCGCTGCCGGTGACCGTACCGGCGGCCAGGTCCTGGCCGCCCTGGTTCAGGTCGAGGGCTTTTTCATAGACCGTCACGTCGCTATCGGGGTTGGCCTTGATAATGCTGTTGGCCACGTCGATGGTGATGGTGGTGGTGCTTTCATCGCCATCGGAGTCGCGCACCGTGTAGGTGAACGTATCCGTGGCCCCGGCAGCGCCGACCGAATCCGGGTTGCTGTGATACACCGCGTTGCCGTTGGCATCGAGCGTCAGGTAACCGTAGGTTCCGTTGATCGGGTTGCCCAGCCCACCGACGGCCGAGGTCGCGGTATTGCTGCCGGCGCGCACGCCGACCACCATCGCCGGACCATCGGCACCGTTGATGTCATTGCCCAGCACACTGATATTGACCGTGCCGCCCTCCGTTACCGACGACGAGTCAGGTTTGGCGTTCGGCAAGTCATCGACGATGTTGACATTGATCTGCCCGTTCGCGATGTCGCCATCGCTGTCGGTAGCGACGACGTCGAAGTTCTCGGTGAGGCTGTTGGCGCCGTTGGCCGCAGGATGGGCTTCGTTATCGTTCAGGGTGTAGCTGTAGCTGATCACGCCAGTCGCGGCGTTGAAGCCGGTGATGGTCAGCGTGCTGCCCAGCGGCGTGACGGCGGTTTGCGGGAAGCCGACGGCCACGCCAGCGCTGACGACAGTGATGCCGCCCACGGTCAGGGTTTGCAGGCCATCGAGGGCGGTCACCGTGAAGGTGCCGTTCTGGGTCAGGGCCAGTGTGTTGGGGGTGGTGCCGTCACTGAGGTTTTTCTCGTAGACCGTCAGTTCGCCGCCATATACATCGAGGCCGCCAAGGGTTACCGGGTCGTCATTGTTGTAGACATTCAGCACCAGGTTCGCAGTGCTGATGTCGCCGTCGGCGTCGGTGATGGTGTAGGTGAAGGTGTCCGTGCCGTCGCCACCGCCGTGCAACGCTTTGAAGTCGGCATCGCTGGTGTTGAGGGTGTAGGTGTAGGTGCCGTTGGCGTTGAGCACCAGGGTGCCGTAGGTGCCGGTGAAGGTACCCGCGGTCACCGGGCCGGCATTCAGGCCGATGGCGACTTTATCGGCACCGATCACGTCGTTGTTGAACACATTGCCGCTGAGGCTCGCCACCGTCTCCGAGGCGGTGCTGGCGTTGCTGTCGTTCAGCGCTTTTGGCATGTCATCGACAATGTCCACCACGATGGTGCTGGTAACGATATTGCCCAGCGAGTCGGTAGCCTGATAGCTGAAAGTCTCGTGCATCACGTTCGGGCCGTCATTGGCGTTCGGTGTGGTGCTCGGCGGGGTCGTCAGCGTGTAGGTGTAGGTGCCGTTGGCGTTGAGCTGAATCTGTCCGTAGGTCCCCACGTTGCTGCCAACCAGGGCGTAGGTGATCGCGCCGACGGCGTGAGTGACAGAGCCCACCAGTGTGCCGGAAGCGGTTTCGCCCGTGTTGGTCGGATCGCTGCCGACGACCGTACCGGCGGCCAGGTCCTGGCCGCCCTGGCTCAGGTCGATGGCTTTTTCGTAGACCGTCACATCGTTGTCGCTGACCGCTTTCAGGCAACTGTTGTAGACGTCGATGGTGATGGTGGTGGTGCTTTCGTCACCATCGGAATCACGCACGGTATAGGTGAACACATCCACCGCACCAGGGCCGCTCACCACGTTAGGCGTGCTGTGATACACGGCGTTGCCGTTGGCATCGAGGGTCAGGTAACCGTAGGTACCGTTGATCTGATTGCCCAGCCCGCCGATGGCCGAGGTTGAAGTATCGCTACCCGCGCGCACGCCGACCACGGCGCCAGTAGCAGCCGGACCATCGGCACCGCCGATGTCGTTGTCCAGCACATTGCCGCTGACGGTGCCGCCCTCCTGCACCGAGTCCGCATCGGCTTTGGCGGTCGGCAGGTCGTCGATGATGTTGACGTTGATCTGCCCGTTCGCGATATCGCCATCGGTGTCGGTAGCGACGACATCGAAGTTCTCGGTGAGGCTGTTGGCGCCGTTGGCGGTCGGATGGGCTTCGTTGTCGTTCAGGGTGTAGCTGTAGCTGATCACGCCGGTCGCGGCGTTGAAGCCGGTGATGGTCAACGTGCTGCCCAGCGGCGTGACGGCGGTTTGCGGGAAGCCGGCGGTTACACCACCGCTGACCACGGTGATGCCGCCCACGGTCAGGGTTTGCAGGCCATCGAGGGCGGTCACCGTGAAGGTGCCGCTTTGGGTCAGGGCTGGTGTGTTGGGGTCGGTGCCGTCACTGAGGTTTTTTTCGTAGACCGTCAGCTCGCCGCCGTACACGTTGAGGCCGTTGAGGGTTACCGGATCGTCGTTGTTGTGGATCTGCAGCACCAGGTTGGCAGTGCTGCTGTCGCCGTCCGCGT
>NZ_AKJO01000089.1:0-48980 GCF_000282295.1 Pseudomonas sp. GM33 | reverse complement strand
CTAGGTTTTCACACAGCCTGCTTCTGCGGGTTTTCAATGGCCACCGTTCAGTTGGTACAGCAGCCATCAGCAGACTGAGATGCACAAAAGCGTTTATTGAAAAACGTCTAAAAAATCCATCTCCCCCGGCCGATTCATTTAAACTCGACTGTTGGCTCATGGGGCCAGGCCAAGCCCTATAACGGATATCCAAGACAGCTTTTCATGAAAAAAATAATCAGTTATTTGCGAAATAGTTACTGGAAAGGATGGATTCGCAAACACAAATGCAAAGTGGCGGGCGGTGTATTGTCACTGCACAAAAGATCGACACTGACCATTGAAGAAGGCGTGACCCTTGGGCATGTGGTCATAGAGTCAAAAAAGCTGGAAATCGGTGCGCATACCTATATCCGCAGTGACTGCGTCCTTTCGGCGGTCTCCTCCATTGGCAGGTTTTGCTCCATTGGCAGCAGCTGTTTTATCGGCCAACAAAAGAGCTCGCATCCGTTGGACTGGCTCAGTTCACATCCCTTTCAATATACCGACACTGCGCTGGTTTACGACCCGGAGGTTGCGGACATCACGATTGGGCATGACGTCTGGGTCGGCCATAGCGCGATGATCCTGGAAGGCGTGACCATAGGCACCGGCGCTGTCATCGCCACCCGCGCCCTGGTTGCCCATGACGTGCCGCCGTACGCCATTGTTGCCGGCACCCCGGCAAAAGTCGTCAAGTATCGGCACACACCCGAGTTGATTGAAGCGCTGATCAACAGCAAGTGGTGGGAGGTTGATGTAGAGGTACTCAAGACATTACCGCTCAATGATCCGCAAGCCACTTTGGCTCTGTTGGCCACCCTGCAGAAAGAAACACGCGCCGACTACCAACAGATCGAGATAACCCGCAAAGGGTGCAGTGTTTCGTCTTGAGCAGCGCAAATGACCAGCGCTGCACTTCAAGATGCCTGGCTGTAACCCGATTCGAATGATAAAAAAACCCGCATCAAATGCGGGTTTTAAAGCCCGGTTCCTGATGAACCCTGCCCGAAAAGCGGTTATCAGAAGTTCGCCGGGGTGTTGGCGCTGATGATTTCCGCCTCATCCGCCCCGATATTGCGAAACCGATGCGGCAAGGTCGTCGGGAAGTAATAGCCATCTCCGGCGTTCAGCACGCTCACCTGGCCATCCACGGTCAACTCCACGGTGCCACGGGTCACCAACCCGCACTCCTCGCCTTCGGAATGCACGATCGGCTCTTCGCCGGAGCTTGCGCCCGGTGCGTATTGCTCGCGCAGCAGGCGCATCTGCCGGCTCGGTACGGACGCGCCGATCAGCAGCAGGCGCAGGCCATGGCGGCCGAGGTCGGGCTGTTCGTTGGCGCGGAAGACGTACTGGTGTTCGCGGGGTGGCTGATCGAAAGTGAAGAAGTCGGCCAGGGACATGGGGATGCCCTCCAGCAGTTTCTTCAGGGAGCTGACGGAAGGACTGACCCGATTCTGTTCGATCAGGGAGATGGTTGCATTGGTGACGCCGCTACGCCGGGCCAGCTCGCGCTGGGACAGTTTGTAGCTTTCGCGTACTAATTTGAGTCGTGAGCCCGTGTCCATGACAGCCTTATGTGCCAACCCGTAGGAGCGAGCTTGCTCGCGATTGCGATTTTAGCCTAAACGTTGATGTTGACTGAACCAGCGCCATCGCGAGCAGTCTCGCTCCTACAGGGATAATGGAGGGGTGGAGTACTGGCGCGTATCACGCCGTTTTCCGGTCCCGGAAACGTGAAAGGCGGCTATTAAATCACGTTTGTTGGTAATGCTCAGCAGGTTCGATAAACGGCTGGAAAAATAGCCATTTGCCATGAAGTTGCACAACCTGTGGGAGCGGGCTTGCTCGCGAAAGCGATGTGTCAGGCGACATCTGTTTTGGCTGATATGGCCTCTTCGCGAGCAAGCCCGCTCCCACAGGGGACCGCGGTATTTCTGGGATTAAAAAAACCGGCGGCACCTTTAGGGAGATGCTGCCGGCGAGGTAAAGCTTAGATGCCGAAACGGTCGCGCAGCGAGTAGTACACGGCGCCCAGGGCGGTCAGCGGTGCCGAGAAGGTACGCCCGCCGATCATCGGCATGTGCGGCAGGGAGGCAAACGCGTCGAAACGCTCGGCGTCGCCACGGATCATTTCCGAGATCAGTTTGCCGGCCAGGTGCGAGCAGGTGACGCCGTGACCGCTGTAGCCCTGCATGTAGTAGGCGTTTTTCTCGATACGGCCGAACTGCGGCATGCGCGACATGGTCAGCAGGAAGTTGCCGGTCCAGCGGTAGTCGATCTTCACATCCTTCAATTGCGGGAAGGTCTTGAGGATTTTCGGGCGGATCAGTTGCTCGATGTCGTTCGGTTCACGCGCACCGTAGACTACGCCACCGCCGTACAGCAGGCGGTTGTCCGCCGTCAGGCGGTAGTAGTCGAGCAGGTAGTTGCAGTCTTCGACGCAGTAGTTGTTCTTGATCAGGCTGCGGGCCTGCTTTTCCGACAACGGCTCGGTGACGACGATCTGCGAACCGCACGGCATGCTCTTGCTGGTCACGCGGTTGTCCAGCCCCTGCGGCAGGTAGGCGTTACCGGCGATCAGCAGGTACTTGGCCTTCACCACGCCTTTGGCCGTGCGCACGGTGATCGGCTCGCCGTAGGTGATTTCCACCGCCGCCGATTGCTCGTAGATCTTGCCGCCCAGGCCGATGATCGCCGAGGCTTCGCCGAGGGCCAGGTTCAGCGGGTGAATGTGACCGCCCTGCATGTCCAGCAGGCCGCCGACGTACGCATCGGAACCCACTTCGCGCTTGATGTCGGCTTCGCCGAGCAGCGTCAGGTTCTTGTTGCCATAGCGCTCCCAGCTTTTCTTCTGTTCGGCCAGGCCCTTGAGTTGCTTCTTGTTCATCGCCGCGAAGATGCCGCCGGGACGGTAATCGCACTGGATGTCGTAGTGCTGTATGCGCTGGCGAATGATGTCGGCGCCTTCGAAAATCATGCTGCCGAGCACTTCGGCGGTCTTGTCGCCGTAGCGCTCTTCGATGACATCGACGTCGCGGCTGTAGGAGTTGACCAGTTGGCCGCCGTTGCGACCGCTGGCGCCGAAGCCGACTTTGGCCGCTTCGAGCACGGTCACGCTGTAGCCCGCTTCGGCGAGGAACAGCGCCGAGGACAGGCCGGTGTAGCCGGCGCCGATCACGCAGACGTCACAGTCCACCGCCCCTTCCAGCACCGGGAAATCGCCGGTGAAGTTGCGGGTGGCGGCGTAGTAGCTGTTTACATGCTGTTGATTGCTAAAGCTGTGTTTCATAAATTTCTCCGATGGCCGCCGCAGATTGCCGGCGACCGCCGCTTTATTGTTGTTAGAGCTTGATCCAGGTCGCTTTGAGTTCGGTGTACTTGTCGAACGCGTGCAGCGATTTGTCCCGACCGTTACCCGACTGCTTGTACCCGCCGAACGGCGCGGTCATGTCGCCGCCGTCGTATTGGTTGACCCAGACGCTGCCGGCACGCAAGCCACGGGCGAAGGTGTGGGCCTTGCTCAGGTTGCGGGTCCAGACGCCGGCGGCCAGGCCGAAGATGCTGTCGTTGGCAATCGCCAGCGCTTCTTCGGCGGTGTCGAATGTGATGACCGACAGCACCGGGCCGAAGATTTCTTCCCGGGCGATGGTCATGGCGTTGGTCACGCCGTCGAAAATCGTCGGCTGAACGTACTGGCCACCGGTGTCTTCTAGGGTGCGGCTGCCGCCGGCGATCAGTTCGGCGCCCTGCTCCTTGCCGATGCCGATGTAGCGCAGCACGTTGTCCAGTTGACGCTGGTCGACGACCGCACCAACGGTGGTCGCAGGATCGAGTGCGTGGCCCGGCTTCCAGGCTTGCAAGGCTTCTACCAGCAATGGCATGAACTGCTCGCGAATCGAACGCTCCACCAGCAGGCGCGAACCGGCGGTGCAGACTTCGCCCTGGTTGAAGGCGATGCCGCTGGCCGCTGCCTGTGCCGCCGCGCGCAGATCCGGCGCATCGGCGAACACCACGTTCGCACTCTTGCCCCCGGCTTCGGCCCAGACGCGTTTCATGTTGCTTTGCCCGGCGTAGATCATCAGCTGCTTGGCAATCGCCGTGGAGCCGGTGAAGGCCAGCACGTCGACATCCATGTGCAAGGCCAGCGCCTTGCCCACGGTGTGGCCGTAGCCCGGCAGGACGTTGAACACGCCTTTCGGGATGCCGGCATCGAGTGCCAGTTGCGCGATGCGGATCGCGGTCAGCGGCGACTTTTCCGAAGGCTTGAGGATGAACGAGTTGCCCATCGCCAGAGCCGGGGCGAATTTCCAGCTGGCCATGATCAGCGGGAAGTTCCACGGCACGATGGCCGCGACCACGCCGGCCGCTTCGCGCGTCACCAGGCCCAGTTGATCGTGGGGCGTGGCGGCGACTTCGTCGTAGATCTTGTCGATGGCTTCGGCGGTCCAGCGGATCGCGTTGGCGGTCGCCGGAATGTCGATGCTCATCGAATCGCTGATCGGCTTGCCCATGTCGAGGGTTTCGAGCAGGGCCAGCTCTTCCTGGTTGGCCAGGATCAGCTCGGCGAAACGGATCAGGATGCGCTTGCGCTCGGCCGGGGCCAGGTTGGCCCACACACCGGATTCGAAGGTGCGGCGTGCGGCAGCGACTGCCGCATTGGCATCGGCTTCGTCGGTGCTGGCGACGCTCGCCAGGAAACGGCCGTCCACGGGGCTGATGCATTCGAACGTGGCGCCACTGGCGGCCGCGCAGTATTGGCCGTCAATGAAGGCGCGACCTTCGATTGTTAGGGACTGGAAGCGTTGCTCCCAGTCGCTGCGAGTGTTTGTCATGGTTGTGACTCGACGCAGGGGAATAGGTGATCAGCCAGGCCGAATGCCAGTGATCAAAAATATCTGAAAAAACCGCAATCCCTGTGGGAGCGAGCTTGCTCGCGATAGCGGTAATTCAGTCGACATCTATGTTGAATGCCAGACCGCTATCGCGAGCAAGCTCGCTCCCACAGGGGTTGGCGGCGCACACAGAATGTGTGTGTGCACCTCCAACGCCATCAAACGGTATGCAAGTACCAGTTGTACTCAAGGTCGGAGATGGAGTTCTCGAACTCGGCCAGCTCGCTTTCCTTGCACGCCACGAACACGTCGATGTACATCGGGTCGATGTAGCGCGCCATGACTTCGCTGTCGTCCAGCTCGCGCAGGGCATCGCGCAGGTTGTTCGGCAGGCTTTGCTCGTTCTGCTCGTAGCTGTTGCCTTCCACCGGGGCGCCCGGCTCGATCTGGTTGGTCAGGCCGTGGTGCACCCCGGCCAATACCGAAGCCATCAGCAGGTACGGGTTGGCGTCGGCACCGGCCACGCGGTGTTCGATGCGCACGGCGTCCTTTGAGCCGGTCGGTACGCGCACAGCCACGGTGCGGTTGTCGATGCCCCAGCTCGGCGAGTTCGGTACATAGAACTGTGCGCCGAAACGACGGTAGGAGTTGACGTTCGGGCAGAGGAACGCCATCTGCGCCGGCAGGGTCTCGAGCACACCGCCGATCGCGTGTCGCAGCGCGGCGTTCTGCTCGGGATCCTCGCTGGCAAAGATGTTGTTGCCTTCTTTGTCGAGAATCGAAATGTGCACGTGCAGACCGTTGCCCGCCTGGCCCGGATACGGCTTGGCCATGAAGGTGGTGTCCATCTCGTGGTCGTAGGCGATGTTCTTCACCAGACGCTTGAGCAGGACCGCATAGTCGCAGGCCTTGATCGGGTCAGCCACGTGATGCAGGTTGACTTCGAATTGCGCCGGGGCGCTTTCCTTGACGATGGCGTCAGCCGGGATGCCCTGCTCTTTAGCGCCTTCGAGGATGTCTTGCAGGCAGTCGACGTATTCGTCTAGGTCGTCGATCAGGTACACCTGGGTCGACATCGGACGCTTGCCGGATACCGGCGAACGCGGCGATTGCGGACGACCGTTCACGTTGTCCTGGTCGATCAGGTAGAACTCCAGTTCGAACGCGGCGCAGATGGTCAGGCCCATGTCGTCGAACTTGCGCACGACATTGGCCAGCACTTCACGCGGGTCGGCGAAGAAGGGTTCGCCTTCGAGTTCGTGCATGGTCATCAGCAGTTGCGCAGTCGGGCGCTTCTGCCAGGGTTCGATGCTCAGGGTGCCCGGGATTGGGTAGCAGATCCGGTCGGAGTCGCCGATGTCCAGACCCAGGCCGGTGCTTTCCACCGTGGAGCCATTGATGTCCAGAGCAAACAGAGACGCCGGCAGGTTGATGCCTTTCTCGTAAACCTTATGAAGACTGGTGCGCTCGATGCGCTTGCCGCGCACCACACCGTTCATATCCGCAATCAGAAGGTCGACGTACAAAACCTCAGGATATTTCTTAAGGAATGCGTTTGCTTCGTTGAGTTGAACGGTACGCAGAGGGACCGACATGATGCACCTATTTTTTACTGTTAATTATTATGTTCACCGCCCTTTCACGAGCCCAGTCAATCCGAAAGGCAAAGTGAAGTCAATAGCGAACACCTGGCCTTTCAACGTTTATTTTCGGGCCTCCCAGAAGGACGAGAGTGCCAGATACGCCCTCAAACACGCGTAAATCCTGAAGATCGGACGTGCGGCGTTTAGAATTTTTTACATGAGAGTTGTTAATTAAAATCAACAAGGCTAAGCTCCAGAAAAGCTCGTTCAAGTGTGAAACTTCGAGGTGATAAAAATGGCATTCAAGCCATTGATCGGCGTTACTGCATGCGTCAAACAGATTGGCCTGCACCCCTACCACATCAGCGGCGACAAGTACTTGCGTGCTGTCAGCGTTGCGGCGCTGGGGCTGCCTGTCGTTATTCCTTCCTTAGGCGAACTGACCGAAATCGATGACCTGCTGCCGCAGCTCGACGGTCTGTTGCTGACCGGCTCGCCGTCGAACGTGGAACCCTTCCACTATCAAGGCCCCGACAGCGCCCCCGGCACGGAACACGATCCGCAACGGGACCGCACCACCCTGCCACTGATCCGCGCAGCCATCGCTGCCGGCGTTCCGGTGCTCGGCATCTGCCGTGGCTTCCAGGAAATGAACGTGGCGTTCGGTGGCAGCCTGCATCAGAAAGTCCATGAACTCCCTGGCTTCCTCGATCACCGAGAGGCCAACCACCCGGACCTGGCCGTGCAATACGCTCCCGCCCATGCGGTGAATGTGCAGCCCGGTGGTGTGTTCGAAGCCCTGGACCTGCCTGCGGTGTTCCAGGTCAATTCGATTCACAGCCAGGGCATCGACCGACTCGCGCCCGGCCTGCGCGCCGAAGCCGTCGCACCCGATGGCCTGATCGAAGCGATCTCGGTCGAGCACAGCCAGGCCTTCGCCCTCGGCGTGCAATGGCACCCGGAATGGCAGGTTCTGAACAACCCGCCTTACTTGAGTATTTTCCAGGCGTTCGGCGAAGCCTGCCGGCAACGGGCGGCGCTGCGTCACTCGAGCTGACGACCCGGCACCCACATTCAACGATTGACTGCCCAACGCGAGCGGGCGGGCGCTTTTGCGCGTCCCGTTCGCGATAACAACACACTGCAATAACAACAAGTACGACCAGGCAGCCAGGATGGCGGCGCCGAATAAACCCGGAGCGGGAAACGCAATCCCCTGTAGGAGCGAGCCTGCTCGCGATGGATGTCCGGACACCGCGGGCATTCAGACTGCCAGCGTCATCGTTGGCGACCATCGCGAGCAGGCTCGCTCCTACAAGGGATCAGCGCGGACCGGCTTCACGGGTTTGCAATCCACTATTAAGCCGGGCCGTGTTGGCCTGGCGACTGAAACCTGTTGGGAGTTTCACATGGCAAACGCCTCCAGCATTTACAGGAAGGCTATTGAAGGTCACCAGGCCCCGAAAAAGGTCCTGGTGAAAGTCGATCGCGTCACCAAGAAATTCGACGAAACCACCGCAGTGGACGATGTGTCCCTGGAAATCCACCAGGGTGAAATCTTCGCCCTGCTCGGTGGTTCCGGCTCCGGCAAATCGACCCTGCTGCGCATGCTCGCCGGTTTCGAGCGCCCGACCGAAGGCCGGATTCTGCTCGACGGTGTCGACATCACCGACATGCCGCCGTACGAACGACCGATCAACATGATGTTCCAGTCCTACGCCTTGTTCCCGCACATGACGGTGGCGCAGAACATCGCCTTCGGCCTCAAGCAGGACCGTTTGCCAGCGGCCGAGATCGAAGCCCGGGTGCAGGAGATGCTGCGCCTGGTGCACATGACCCAGTACGCCAAGCGCAAGCCGCACCAACTGTCCGGCGGCCAGCGTCAGCGCGTGGCCCTGGCCCGTTCCCTGGCCAAGCGTCCGAAGCTGCTGCTGCTCGACGAACCGATGGGCGCCCTGGATAAAAAGCTGCGTTCGCAAATGCAGCTGGAGCTGGTGGAAATCATCGAGCGCGTGGGCGTGACCTGCGTGATGGTGACCCACGACCAGGAAGAGGCCATGACCATGGCCCAGCGCATCGCGATCATGCACCTGGGCTGGATCGCCCAGATCGGCAGCCCGGTCGACATCTATGAAGCACCGGTCAGCCGCATGGTCTGCGAATTCATCGGCAACGTGAACGCTTTCGAAGGCACAGTGGTAGAAGACCTGGAAGGTCACGCGATCATCCACAGCCCGGATCTGGAGCAGAAGATCTACGTCGGTCACGGCGTCAGCACCTCGGTGCAGGACAAGTCGATCACCTACGCGATCCGCCCGGAAAAACTGCTGGTCAGCACCGTCAAGCCGGACAACCGCTACAACTGGTCCAGCGGCAAGGTGCATGACATCGCCTACCTCGGCGGCCATTCGGTGTTCTACGTCGAGCTGCCTGGCGGCAAGATCGTCCAGTCGTTCATGGCCAACGCCGAACGCCGTGGTGCACGTCCGACCTGGGACGATCAGGTCTACGTGTGGTGGGAAGACGACAGCGGCGTGGTACTGCGCGCATGAAAACCTTCAATCAGCAATTTCTGAGACTGGTCCCCAGCGGGCGCAAGTTCGTCATCGGGATTCCATTCATCTGGCTGTTTCTGTTCTTCATGCTGCCGTTCTTCCTGGTGATGAAGATCAGCTTCTCGGAAGCAGCCCTGGCCATTCCGCCCTACTCGGAGATCTACACCTACGCCGAGCAGAAATTCCAGCTGTTGCTCAACATCGGCAACTACACCTTGCTGGGCCAGGACGAGCTGTACCTCTCGGCTTATCTCGGTTCGTTGAAGGTCGCGCTGTTCAGCACCCTGATGTGCCTGGTGATCGGTTTCCCGATGGCCTACGCCATCACCAAGGCCAGCAAGGAAGCGCAGAACGTGCTGATGCTGCTGATCATGATGCCGACCTGGACCGCGATCCTGATCCGCGTGTATGCGTGGATGGGCATCCTCAGCAACAACGGTCTGCTCAACGGGTTCCTGATGTGGACCGGGCTGACGTCGGCACCGATCGAGATCCTCAACACCAACACCGCTGTTTATATCGGCGTGGTGTATGCGTACCTGCCGTTCATGGTGCTGCCGCTGTACGCCAACCTGGTCAAGCACGACCAGAGCCTGCTGGAAGCCGCGTCGGACCTGGGTTCGAGCACCTTCAACAGCTTCTGGAAAATCACCGTGCCGCTGGCCAAGAACGGCATCATCGCCGGCTGCATGCTGGTGTTCATTCCGGTGGTCGGTGAGTTCGTGATTCCGGAACTGCTGGGCGGTCCGGAAACCCTGATGATCGGCCGTGTGTTGTGGCAAGAGTTCTTCAACAACCGCGACTGGCCGGTGGCGTCTGCCCTGGCGGTGGTGATGCTGTTGATCCTGATTGTGCCGATTCTGCTGTTCAACCGCAGTCAGGCCAAAGAGATGGAGGCACGGGGATGAAACGCTTCGGATTTTCAAAGTTCATGCTGATTTTCGGCCTGTCGTTCATCTACCTGCCGATGCTGATCCTGGTGATTTACTCGTTCAACGCCTCGAAGCTGGTGACGGTGTGGGGTGGCTGGTCGTTCAAGTGGTACGCCGGCCTGCTCGACAACTCGCAACTGATGGGCTCGGTGGTGCGCTCGCTGGAGATCGCCTGCTACACCGCCATCGCGGCGGTGGCGCTGGGTACCCTGGCAGCGTTCGTGCTGACCCGCGTCACCCGCTTCAAGGGGCGCACCCTGTTCGGTGGCCTGGTCACCGCGCCGCTGGTGATGCCCGAGGTGATCACCGGTCTGTCATTGTTGCTGCTGTTCGTGGCCATGGCGCAGTTGATCGGCTGGCCGCAGGAACGCGGCATCGTCACCATCTGGATCGCCCACACCACGTTTTGTGCCGCTTATGTTGCGGTGGTAGTCTCCGCTCGCCTTCGCGAGCTGGACCTGTCCATCGAGGAAGCGGCCATGGACCTGGGCGCGAAACCGTTCAAGGTGTTTTTCCTGATCACCATCCCGATGATCGCGCCATCACTGGCGGCCGGCGGCATGATGTCGTTCGCCCTGTCGCTGGATGACCTGGTGCTGGCGAGCTTCGTCTCCGGCCCGGGTTCCACGACCCTGCCGATGGAAGTGTTCTCGGCGGTACGCCTGGGCGTGAAGCCCGAGATCAACGCCGTGGCCAGCCTGATCCTGTTGGCCGTGTCGATCGTGACCTTCATGGTCTGGTACTTCAGCCGCCGTGCCGAAGCCTCCCGCAAACGCGCGATCCAGGAAGCCATGGACCAGACCGCCAGCGAATCCTGGCAACAACCGAAGAAGCAGATGGCGGCGGCCACCGCCTAAGCCGCTGCTGAATTAACTGTGGCGAGGGGGCTTTTGTGGCGAGGGGGCTTGCCCCCGTTGGGTCGCGAAGCGGCCCCAAAACCGGAAACCGCGGTGTTTCAGTTTCACCGCACTCGCTGGTTTTACGACTGCTGCGCAGCCGAACGGGGGCAAGCCCCCTCGCCACAAAAGCGCCCTCGCCACAGTTTTTGTGTTCACTGTTTTGTGATCTTGAATAAAAAAGAAATGGAGTTGTACCGATGAAAATGTTTGGCAGGACTCTGCTGACACTGTCCTTATTGGGCGCGATCGCCACTGGCGCCCAGGCCAATGACAAGGTTCTGCGCGTCTACAACTGGTCGGATTACATTGGCCCGGACACCGTCAAGAAGTTCGAAGACGAGACCGGCATCCAGGTGACCTACGATGTGTTCGACAGCAACGAAACCCTCGAAGCGCGCCTGCTGGCGGGCAAATCCGGCTACGACATCGTCGTGCCGTCCAACAGTTTCCTGGCCAAGCAGATCAAGGCCGGCGTCTACCAGACACTGGACAAATCGAAGCTGCCGAACTGGAACAACCTCAATCCGGTGCTGCTGAAAAACGCCTCCGCGAGCGATCCCGACAACGCTCACGCCATCCCGTACATGTGGGGCTCGATCGGCATCGGTTTCAACCCGGCCAAGGTCAAGGAAGTGCTCGGCGCCAACGCCCCGACCAACTCCTGGGACCTGCTGTTCAAACCGGAAAACGCCGAGAAGCTCAAGGCCTGCGGCATCAGCTTCCTCGACTCGCCGACCGAAATGATCCCGACCGCCCTGCACTACCTGGGCTACCCGGTGAACGATCAGGACAAACAGCACATCGCCCAAGCCGAGGCGCTGTTCATGAAGATTCGCCCGAACGTGGCGTACTTCCATTCGTCGAAATACATCTCGGACCTGGCCAACGGCAACATCTGCGTGGCCGTCGGTTACTCCGGCGACGTGCTGCAGGCCAAGGCCCGCGCCCAGGAAGCCGGGGACAGGGTGAAGATCGACTACAGCATCCCGAAAGAAGGCGCCGCCAGTTTCTACGACATGCTCGCAATCCCGCGCGATGCCGCCAACGTCGAGAACGCCTACCTGTTCATGAACTTCCTGATGCGCCCCGACGTGATCGCCGACATCACCAACAACATCGGCTACAGCAACGCCAACGCGGCGGCCACGCCACTGGTCGATGAAGCGATCCGCAACGATCCGGGTTCCTACCCGTCGGAAGCGGTGATGGCCACGCTCTATGCCGTACCGGACCAGCCGATCGCCATCCAGCGAATCATGACCCGAGGCTGGACCAAGGTGAAACTCGGCCAGTAATCCACTCAATTGATCTGCTGAGCCTGACATAGCCATCGCGAGCAAGCTCGCTCCCACAGGGATAGCGCGAACTTCAAGGTACACGCCGTACCTGTGGGAGCGAGCTTGCTCGCGATGAGGCCAGAACATCCAGCACACATTTCAGCCCTACCAATTTCCGTTCACGCAGCGCCTTACCACCGCTGCCTCTCCTGCAAGTAGAACGGCCTCACCTGGCTCCCTCGGTTCAGGTGAATTTGGCGCCCTCGGGCGCCTTTTTTTATGGGGGATCAATCAACGGCCATTCGGCCAGTGCCCGATAACGGCCCTTGTGGGATTCGAACAGGGTGAACCGGTCGGCACGCAGGAAGAATTGTGGCGCGGTCGGGGACTCCGGCACCGGCGCCCGATAGTCCCGCGCCAGGGTCAGGTGCGGGCGATATTCCCTTGGGGCCTCCTCCAGCCCGAACGGCAACATCGCCTGTTCCAGGGCATAGACCAGACGCAGCAATGCCGGGGGCGCCTGCTGCGGCGCGAGCACCAACGCCCCTGCCCTGCGCCATACGTCCAGCCGGTCAAGCACCACCGTCAAGCGCTCGCCCGGCGTGCGGATGGCCCCCGCTGCGGTGCAGAGCTCGGCGATCTGCGCCACACCCACCGCGCCCAAAAACTTCAGCGTCAGGTGAAAGTTGTCCGCCGGCACCGGTCGTCCGTTGCGCAGCTGCAGCACGCTGCGCCACTGGGCGATCTCCCGGCGCTGGGCCGGGGCGCAGTCCAGCGCAAAGAACAGCCGCTTGATCGGCTCGCGGGTTTCGTCGTTCATGCCGCACTCCTTGTGGGAAGACTGTCTGAGTGTACTCAACAGCCGCCTGCCGGCCAGCGGATTTCTGGCAACGTCCACCAGGCGCGTTATAGTTTTGGCATCCCGAAACCGGAGGGGGACCATGCGACAGATCATCAGCAAAGAGCCATGGTGGGCCAGACCGCCCGCGCCAGGACAGGATGAACTCCAGCTGGAGTGGGGCTGGCTGGTGCATTACAGCGAAGGTGAACCGCGCTTCGAGTTCATCCACGAGCGGCCGACGGATGACGAGATCCGCCAGCGCAAGAGTTGCAGGATCACCCCGACGCCGGAGTGATCCCGTGTCCGGCATCAAGCCGTGAGAAGTACTTCAAACCCGCCGTACACCATGCGCTGGCCATCGAAGGGCATCGGATTGACGTCCGGCTTCATGCGCGGGTCCTGCATCATCTTATCCATCCCGGCATTGCGGGTGGCCTTGTCCGGCCAGATGATCCAGCCAAAAGCAACGGTTTCGCCCTCCTTGAGCTTCACCGACATCGGGAACGAGGTGACCTTGCCTTCCGGTACGTCCTCGCCCCAGCATTCGACCACGCTCAAGGCGCCGTTTTCCTTGAAGACCGAAGCGGCGATCTGGGCGTGTTTGAGGTATTGCCCACGGTGGGCGGTGGGTACGGCAGCGATAAAACCATCGACATAAGACATGAGTGTTTCTCCTTGGGTCATGGGGTGTTCTGCTGGGTAGTCGGTTGCGCCGGCGTCCAATCGACAGTGCCCGCACTCAAACCGACCGGCGGTTGTGCACCGCCGCCCAGATTCCCTTCGATCTGCCCCGCCATGTAAAGCGTGCCGGCCATGACGCCGGTGGTCGGGTTTTGCACCAGCTTGATCCAGGCCTTGTCGAAGGTGTTGCCCAGGCTGCTGCGGATCAGCGCCTCGCTGTCGGGCCTGTCATTGGCCTGAATAATCGCGCGAATGGCCGCCACACCGACGGTGATCAATCCGCCGGCGAGTTTCCCGGCAGCGGCGGCCACGGCACTGGCGGCCCCGCGCGGGGCCATCTCGGCTTCCATGCGCTGGCTGGCGCGCTTGGCCACCGGCGCCATCGCGGTGTCGGTCGAGCCCACGCCCTTGTCACCGCCGGCCTTGTGGATCTTGTCGATCAACGCGGCGTAGGCCGGCAATGTGTTCAACGATTCGGTGCGCACGATCTGGTACAACGAGGCGTCCCGCGCCGGCGGCGGCCCGAGGGCAATGGCCGGGATTTTCTGGATGCGCCCGTTGAGCTGGGCCATCGGCACGCCGTGGCGGGTGGAGATTTTCTGCAGCTCTTCCTTGAGGATGTCGACGTAGAATGCCGCTGCCAGGCCAAGAATCGCATCGGGATCGATTTCCGCCGCCACCGGGGCCAGGACCTTCTCCTGATAGGCTTCGAGCAGGTACGCCGCCAAGCGCTTGGCCGAGGCATCCTGCTCACCCTTGGCGCTGATGGTGTACCAGCTGACCTTCATCGACAGCCATTCCTGGGTCCAGTAGCTGCTGAACCACGGAATGAAATTCTCTTCGGTCAGTTCATAGACCCGCGTACGCCAGTATTCCATGGCGCCACGGGCGTAGATTCGGGTCTGTTCGGTGGCCGACTGCGACGCGGCGACGATCTCCCGGTCCACCTGTTGCCAGGTGCTGGCGGGAACGATGACCGGCGCCACTTCCACCGGCGCACGGGGCGGCGTGGCGCACCCTGCCAACACCACCAGCACGGCAATGATCAGCGAACGCAGGTTCAAGATGGCGGCTTCCAGAAGTGTGCACCGGGCGGGATGTCCAGCACTCGAAAACCATGATTCAAGTATAGGTCGCGGCGCCCTTGAGGCCGCCTTCGCGAGCAGGCTCGCTCCCACAGAAAAGCGGTTGGCCACGAACCTGTGGGAGCGAGCCTGCTCGCGAAGGGGCCCATATCAACAGCACAAAAACCACCATCACTGGCGTCGATATTCACCATCGCCGCGATTGCCTTCCGCTTGCACACCGTCAGCGTAGGATCGATCCCAAGCCAACACGAAATCCCGAATCGGAGGGAAACCTCATGCTGATCCATCTGCTGACCTGCCTGGCCCTGACGGCGTTCACATTGGGTGTGTTTGCCTGGTACGTCCTGAGCGAGGAGCAAACATCATGATGCACACCGTCTCCCTCGCCGTGCGTTTTCCGCTGTTCGGCAGCAATTTCTACGCGCAGAAATTCGAATCACGTAAAGAGTTGACTCTGCTGTTCGACGAGAAGTTCGAAGCATTGCTGATCCCTTCAGCCGATCATCACTTCAGCAATGAAGTGGTCGGATTCAACGATCAGTTCCGCTTTTTGAATGACGTGTTGGCCGAGCATTTGTTGGATGTCGAGGTGGCTAAAGGCTCGGCCCGTTCGTTCGGGTTCTGACAGCGACCGCCCGTCACCCGGGCACGGACGCGAACCGCTCACAATGTACGCTGGCTATTGCCAGTGCCCCTCGCAATATCGATTCCCCAATCCATCGCCGCCTCCATGTCCAGCATGTGCGGCCGTGGGTCGTGGTTTTCGTCGATGACCGAGCCGTCCGGCTTGTAGACACCGATAAACATGCCCAACGAACCGTCTTTCAATATCTCGGCGGTGACTTTGATTTTGCATCCGTTCGATAACGTCTCCTTGTGTTCAATGTGGCGTTCGGTCATGACTGCATTGCTCCCCTGACTGGATTCAAACCCTACTGGCCATGCTAGCTCAGGCCCCGGAACTGCGCCGCTCCGCTGGACCGGAGGGCCTGGCCTGACAGCGGCGCAATGCCACCTATACTCAAGGCCACCTCCCCCCAGGGGATCTGCACGTCCAACAATAAAAAGCAGAGGTGGAACATGGTCTGGCAGCAAGTCTACGATCCGTTCGGTAACCCGGTGCTTTCAACGCTCATGGCGGCTGTGCCGGTGGTGGTGATGCTGGCGTCCCTCGCGTTTTTTCATGTCAAGGCGCACCTGGCGGCGCTGCTCGCCCTGGCCTCGGCCTTGCTGATCGCGATCTTCGCCTTCGGCATGCCGGCGAACATGGCCGGTTCCGCGGCGCTGTTCGGTGCAGCCAACGGTTTGCTGCCGATTGGCTGGATCGTGTTGAACATCATCTTCCTGCACCGCCTGACCACCGAGAACGGTTCGTTCAAGGTGCTGCAAGACTCCCTGGCGCGCATCACCGATGACCGGCGCCTGCAATTGCTCCTGATCGCCTTCTGCTTCGGTGCGTTTTTCGAAGGCGCGGCCGGTTTCGGTACGCCGGTGGCAGTGACCGGGGCGATTCTCATCGGGCTCGGCTTTTCGCCGCTTGCCGCCTCGGGGCTGGCGCTGATCGCCAACACCGCGCCGGTGGCGTTCGGTGCCCTCGGCACGCCGATCATCACCCTGGCCAAGGTCACCGGGCTGGATGAGATGGAGCTGTCGATGATGGTCGGCCGGCAGTTGCCCTTCTTCTCGGTGCTGGTGCCGTTTTGGCTGATCTGGGCCTTCGCCGGCTGGCGCAAGATGCTGGAGATCTGGCCGGCGATCCTGGTGGCCGGGGTCAGTTTTGCCGTTCCGCAGTTCCTCGTGTCGAACTATCACGGGCCCATGCTGGTGGATGTGATCGCCGCGCTGATTTCCATGGCCTGCCTGACCGGTTTCCTCAAGGTCTGGAAACCGGCCACCGTGCACACCTCCGCCGCCCTGTCCGGCCGGGTCGACAACTCGAAGATCGACGCCGAGCACGACGAAAAGCCCGTACCGACCGCAACCTTCGCGAACGAGGCGAAACCGGCGGTGATGCGGGCGTGGATGCCGTGGATCATCCTGACCATCTTCGTGTTCATCTGGGGCACCCAGGGCTTCAAGAACACCTTCGACACCCGCCCTGCCATCGACCCGCAAACCAGTGCCGCCAAGCTCGATCCGCAGGGCAAGCCGATGCGCGAGGCCAACCCGCTGTTTGCGCCGGTCGTGACCTTCACCACCCTGCACCTGCAGGTCGAGAAAGTCCCGCCCGTGGTGGCCGCGCCGAAAACCGAGGAAGCGGTGTACAAGTTCACCTGGTTCACCGCCACCGGCAGCGGCATTCTGCTGGCGGCGATTGTCGGCGGCTTGTTGATGGGTTACTCGATCCCGCAACTGATTC
The DNA here is from genome assembly GCF_000282295.1 of Pseudomonas sp. GM33. Classification (NCBI taxonomy): domain Bacteria; kingdom Pseudomonadati; phylum Pseudomonadota; class Gammaproteobacteria; order Pseudomonadales; family Pseudomonadaceae; genus Pseudomonas; species Pseudomonas sp. GM33. Next base: position 31,909 of record NZ_AKJO01000089.1, on the reverse strand, counting down.
ACCAGTACCTGCGCACGTTGTGGGTGGTGCGTTACTCGCTGATCACCATTGCCGCGATGCTCGCCCTGGGCTTCCTCACACGCTACTCCGGCCTGGATGCGACCATGGGCTTGGCTTTCGCCGCGACGGGCATTTTCTACCCGATGTTCGGCACCCTGCTCGGCTGGCTCGGCGTGGCGCTGACCGGCTCGGACACCGCGTCCAACGTGCTGTTCGGCGGCCTGCAACGGGTGACGTCCGAACAACTGGGCATCAGCCCGGTGTTGATGGCCGCCGCCAACAGTTCCGGCGGGGTCATGGGCAAGATGGTCGACGCCCAGTCGATCGTGGTCGCCTCCACCGCCACCCGCTGGTACGGCCATGAAGGGGAAATCCTGCGCTACGTGTTCTTCCACTCGATTGTGCTGGCGATTCTGGTCGGCGGGCTGGTGACATTGCAGGCCTATGTCGCGCCGTTCAGTCATATGGTGGTGGGCGGGCATTGAATCGAACGCTACTTGATTATGCTTAAGCCGCATACCTGTGGGAGCGAGCTTGCTCGCGATAGCGGTGTCACGTTCAACAGAGATGTCGACTGTGCCACCGTCATCGCGAGCAAGCTCGCTCCCACAGGGGACGGTGGTTTTTTTGAATGAATGGTCCGTCGTGCGGACAAACATCCCATGGACAGCCGGCCGTCTCAGGCCAATGATGAAGGTCAGTGGTCTCCAGCGAGAATCGTGATCCCATGAACATTCTCTACGATGAACGCGTTGACGGCGCCTTGCCCGACGTCGACAGACAGGCACTGTTGCAGGCCCTGCAGAGCCGCTTGCCGGGCCTGGAAATCCTGCATCAGCAGGAGGAACTCAAGCCCTACGAATGCGACGGACTGTCGGCCTATCGCACCACGCCGATGCTGGTGGTGCTGCCCCGGCATATCGATGAAGTGCAAGGGGTGCTGCGCGTCTGTCATGAGCTGCACGTCCCGGTCGTCGCCCGTGGTGCCGGCACCGGTTTGTCCGGTGGTGCGCTGCCCCTTGAGAAAGGCGTGCTGCTGGTGATGGCGCGTTTCAACAACATCCTGGGCATCGACCCCGCCGCCCGTACCGCACGGGTTCAGCCGGGTGTGCGCAATCTGGCGATTTCCCAGGCGGCGGCACCGTTCGGCCTGTATTACGCGCCGGATCCGTCCTCGCAAATTGCCTGCTCCATCGGCGGCAACGTCGCGGAAAATGCCGGTGGCGTGCATTGCCTGAAGTACGGCCTGACCGTGCACAACGTGCTCAAGGTCGACATCCTCACGGTCGACGGCGAGCATTTGAGCCTGGGCTCCAACGCCCTCGACGCCCCCGGTTTCGATCTGCTGGCTCTGTTCACCGGCTCCGAAGGCCTGCTCGGGGTGATCACCGAGGTCACGGTCAAGTTGCTGCCCAAACCGCAGACCGCCAAAGTCTTGCTGGCGGCGTTCGACTCCGTGGAAAAAGCCGGGCGCGCCGTCGGCGACATCATCGCCGCCGGCATCATCCCCGGTGGCCTGGAAATGATGGACAACCTGGCCATCCGCGCCGCCGAGGACTTCATCCACGCAGGATATCCGGTGGAGGCCCAGGCCATTCTGCTGTGCGAACTCGATGGTGTTGAAGCCGATGTCTCGGATGACTGCGACCGCGTGCGCCAGGTACTGCAACAGGCCGGTGCGACCGAGGTGCGCCAGGCCAAAGACGAAGCCGAGCGCGTACGTTTCTGGGCCGGGCGCAAGAACGCCTTCCCGGCGGTGGGCCGTCTCTCGCCGGATTACTACTGCATGGACGGCACCATCCCCCGTCGTGAACTCCCCGGCGTGCTGCACGCCATCGCCGAACTCTCGAACGAATACGGCCTGCGGGTGGCCAACGTATTCCACGCCGGCGACGGCAACATGCATCCGTTGATCCTGTTCGACGCCAATCAACCCGGTGAACTGGAGCGCGCGGAAAACCTGGGCGGCAAGATTCTGGAGCTGTGCGTGAAGGTCGGCGGCAGCATCACCGGTGAGCACGGCGTGGGTCGCGAGAAGATCAACCAGATGTGCGCGCAATTCAACAGCGATGAGCTGACCCTGTTCCATGCCATCAAGGCCGCCTTCGACCCGAGCGGCCTGCTCAACCCCGGCAAGAACATTCCGACCCTGCACCGCTGCGCTGAATTCGGTGCCATGCACATACATGGCGGTCAATTGCCCTTCCCCGAGCTGGAGCGTTTCTGATGCGCGGCCCTGAAGATTTCGATGACAGCCAACTGCTCCTGGAGCAGGTCAATCAGGCGCTGGAAAACGCTACGCCGTTGCGCATCCAGGGTTCCAACAGCAAGGGGTTTCTTGGCCGCACCACGGCCGGGGAAATTCTCGATACCCGCGCGCACCGGGGCATCGTCAGTTACGATCCGACCGAACTGGTGGTCACCGCCCGTTGCGGCACGCCGCTGTCGGAGCTGGCCCAGGCGCTGGATGCCGCGCAACAGATGCTGCCCTGCGAGCCGCCGTCCTTTGGCGACGGCGCCACGGTCGGCGGCATGATCGCCTGCGGACTGTCCGGCCCGCGGCGCCCGTGGTCCGGCTCGGTGCGCGACTTCGTCCTCGGCACGCGGGTCATCACCGGGCAAGGCAAGCTGTTGCGCTTCGGTGGCGAGGTGATGAAAAACGTCGCCGGCTACGACCTGTCACGCCTGATGACCGGCAGTTACGGCTGCCTCGGGCTGATCACCGAAGTCTCGCTCAAAGTGCTGCCAAAACCCCGGAAAGTCCTGAGCATCAGCCTGGAAATGGACCCTGAACGCGCCTTGCTGCGCCTGGCGGAATGGGGCCAGCAACCGTTGCCGATCAGCGCGGCCTGTCACGACGGCACACATCTGCACCTGCGGCTCGAGGGCGGTGATGGTTCGGTGGCGGCGGCCCACGAGCGCCTCGGTGGCGAACGGCTGGACGCTTCGTACTGGGAAGATCTCAACGAACAGCGCTTGAGTTTCTTCGATGAAGACCAGCCGCTTTGGCGCCTGTCACTGCCCCACAACACACCGCGCCTGTCGCTGCCGGGGCGCCAGTTGATCGACTGGGGCGGCGCCCAGCGCTGGTTGAAATCCGATGCCGAAGCGGCGTTCATCCGCCAGGTCGTCGACGAAGTCGGCGGCCATGTCACCTGCTTCAGTCACGGCCTGACCGACACCCCGTTCCAGCCGCTGCCCCAGGCCCTGATGCGCTATCACCGCAACCTCAAACAACAACTCGATCCACGGGGCATCTTCAACCCCGGACGCCTGTACGCGGAGCTTTGAACCATGCAGACGACCCTGAGTGAACGCGCCCGCCATCTGCCCCGCGCCGCAGAAGCCGAAAGCATCCTGCGCACCTGCGTGCACTGCGGCTTCTGCAATGCCACCTGCCCGACCTATCAATTGCTCGGCGATGAACTGGACGGACCGCGGGGTCGCATCTACCTGATCAAGCAGGTGCTGGAAGGCAACGACGTCACGCAAAAGACCCAGCAACACCTGGATCGCTGCCTGTCGTGCCGCAACTGCGAAACCACCTGCCCATCGGGCGTCGACTACCACAACCTGCTGGACATCGGCCGCGCGGTGGTCGATGCGGCGGTGCCGCGCCCGCTCGGCCAGCGCCTGTTGCGCGAGGGATTGCGGCAGACCGTGCCGCATCCGGATTTGTTTAAAAGCCTGGTCAATGGCGGCCAGGTGTTCCGCGCACTGCTGCCCGGCACCCTGCAAAGTAAATTGCCGCGCCATGCACCGCCGGCCAAACCGCGACCCATGACCCTGCGCGAACGTCAGGTGCTGATGCTCGAAGGCTGCGTGCAGCCGGCCCTGTCGCCCAACACCAATGCCGCGGCGGCGCGGGTGCTGGACCGGTTGGGGATCAGCGTCATCGCGACCCGCGAAGCCGGTTGTTGCGGTGCCGTGGACTACCACCTGGACGCCCAGGCCGCCGGCCTCGATCGCGCCCGGCGCAACATCGACGCGTGGTGGCCGGGCATCGAAAAAGGCGCCGAGGCGATTGTGCAGACCGCCAGCGGTTGCGGCGCCTTCATCAAGGACTACGGCCATCTGCTCGCCAGCGACCCGGCCTATGCCGAGAAGGCGAAAAAGGTCAGCGAACTGGCCCGGGACCTGGTGGAGGTGTTGCGCGACGAGCCGCTGGAAAAACTCGGGATCCACGCCTCGCAACGCCTGGCCTTCCATTGCCCCTGCACCTTGCAGCACGGGCAGAAACTCGGCGGTGCCGTGGAAGCGCTGCTGAGCGGACTCGGTTTCAATCTGACGTCCGTGCCCGACGGACACCTGTGTTGCGGTTCGGCGGGCACCTATTCGTTGACCCAGCCCGAGCTGTCGCGACAACTGCGCGACAACAAGCTCAATGCCCTGGAAAGCGGCCATCCCGAGGTCATCGTCACGGCCAACATCGGCTGCCAGTCGCACCTCGACGGCGCGGGCCGGACCCCGGTGCGGCACTGGATCGAACTGGTCGAAGCCGCCCTGCCTTAACCGAATCCCGGAGATGCCCATGAACCGCAAAGCCGTGCTGAGCCAGACCGAAGTCCAGCAGATCATCAAAGCCGCCCGTGCCGAAGCACAGGCCAATCAATGGGCCGTGACCATAGTGGTGGTCGATGACGGCGGCCACCCGCTGGCCCTCGAACGCCTCGACGGTTGCGCACCGAGCAGTGCGTATATCGCCACCGAAAAGGCCCGCACCTCGGCCCTCGGGCGGCGCGAATCGAAAAGCTATGAGGACATGGTCAACGCAGGGCGCTACGCTTTTCTGTCAGCACCGTTGCTGACTTCGCTGGAAGGCGGCGTACCGATTATTTTCGATGGCCAGGTGATAGGCGCTGTCGGGGTGTCGGGCGTCAAGCCTGAGCAGGATGCGCAGGTGGCGAAGGCTGGGGCGCAGTGCGTGAAATGAGATTTTAGCCTCACCCTTTACCCCCTGTGGGAGCGAGCCTGCTCGCGAAAGCAGTGTGTCAGACACCTGGATACTGAACCTGACGCCGTCTTCGCGAGCAGGCTCGCTCCCACAGGGTCCGTGTTCAACCAGCCGAGAGGAGTTGCACCGATGACCCGTCTGACAGCCAAAGACTTCGCCCCGCAACTGCTGGAACTCTACGACTACTACGCCCACGGCAAGATCAATCGCCGGGAGTTTCTCGACCGCGCAGCGTTGTTCACCTTCGCAGGTTTGACCGCCGGTGCCCTGCTCGCCGCGCTTAGCCCCAACTACGCACTGGCCGAGCAAGTCGAGTTCACCGACCCGGACATCATTGCCGAGTACGTCACCTACCCTTCGCCCAAGGGCCACGGCCAGGTACGGGCTTATCTGGTGCGCCCGGCCAAGGCCACCGGCAAGGTGCCGGCGGTGGTGGTCGTGCATGAAAACCGCGGGCTCAACCCCTACATCGAAGACGTGGCCCGGCGTGTGGCCAAGGCCGGTTTCATCGCCCTGGCCCCGGACGGCCTGACGTCGGTCGGCGGTTATCCCGGCAATGACGACAAGGGCCGCGAGCTTCAGGCCACGGTCGACCCGGAAAAGCTGATGAACGACTTTTTCGCCGCCGTCGAGTGGATGATGAAACACCCTGCCGCCACTGGAAAAGTCGGCATCACCGGGTTCTGCTACGGCGGTGGCGTGACCAACGCCGCCGCCGTGGCCTATCCGGAACTGGGCGCCGCCGTATCGTTTTATGGTCGTCAGCCAACGGCCGAGGAAGTGCCCCGGATCAAGGCACCGGTGATGCTGCACTACGGCGAACTGGATACGCGGATCAACGAGGGCTGGCCGGCCTATGAGAAAGCGTTGAAGGCCGGGGGCAAGACCTATGAGGCCTACATTTATCCGGGCTGCAATCATGGTTTCCACAACGACTCGACGCCGCGTTATGACGAGGCGGCGGCGAAGCTGGCGTGGGAGCGGACGTTGGGGTGGTTTAGAAAGTATCTGGTTTGACCCAGACGTTGTGGCCAGCAGGGCCGGCCCCATCGCGAGCAAGCTCGCTCCCACAGGAATATCCAGTGAACACAAGATCTGTGTACGACAGAGATCCAATGTGGGAGCGAGCTTGCTCGCGATGGCGGTATTACTGCTACTGACTATTTCGGCTGAGCCACCGTCCGCAAATACGGCTTCAATGTCTTGAAGCCATCCGGGTATTTCTTCTTCGCATCTTCATCAGACACCGAAGTCGGGATGATCACATCCTCGCCCGGCCGCCAGTTCACCGGCGTGGCGACGGTGTGCCTGGCATTCAGTTGCAGAGAGTCGAGCAGGCGCAGCACTTCATCGAAATTGCGCCCGGCGCTCATCGGGTAGATCAGCATGGCCTTGACCTTCTTGTCCGGGCCGACGATGAACACCGAGCGCACCGTGGCGTTGTCCACCGCCGTACGCGCGCCGCCGCTGGCATTGGGGTGGATCATGTCGTAGAGCTTGGCCACCACCAGGTTTTCATCGCCGATCAGCGGATAGTTGACCGCGCAGCCCTGAGTCTCGGCGATGTCGCCGACCCAACGGTTGTGGTCGCTGACCGGGTCGACGCTGAGGCCGATGACCTTGGTGTTGCGCTTGTCGAATTCGGGCTTGAGTTTGGCCAGGTAGCCCAGTTCAGTGGTGCACACCGGGGTGAAATCCTTGGGGTGGGAAAACAGGATGGCCCACCCGTCGCCGATCCATTGGTGAAAATTGAGCGTGCCTTCGGTGGTTTCGGCGGTGAAATCCGGTGCTTCGTCGCCAATGCGGATAGCCATGTTCGATCTCCTTGCAGTGATGGACAGGGACGCCGTCAGGGCAACGAATGCGCTTTCAACGGCATGGACGCGGACAGTATAGGAGAGGTTGCGCAACTCGCCGGTTGCGCTAGTTCACCAGCGCAATCAGCTGCTGACGCTGGGCATCGGTCAGCATCGGGCCGAAACCGGCCCGGGCATTTTCCGCCATGTAGCGCGGGTTGCCGGTGCCCGGAATCACGCAGGTCACCGCCGAATGCGACAGCAGGAACTTCAGTGCCAGTTGCGGCCAGCTTTTGACCCCGACTTGCGCCGCCCAGCCTGGCAACGTTTGGCCTTTCAGTCTGGACAGCAGGTCGCCACCGCCGAACGGCCGATTGCAGATCACCGCCACGCCCCGTTCGCGGCACAGCGGCAGCAAGCGTTTCTCGGCGCCGCGATCATCCAGGGCGTAGTTGATCTGCAGGAAATCCAGCGGCTCGGCCTTGAGTACCGCTTCCACTTCGTCGTAGGCCGACGCTGTGTAATGGGTGATGCCGATGTAGCGGATGCGCCCTTGTTCTTTCCAGTGGCGCAGGGTCGGCAAGTGCGTCTGCCAGTCCAGCAGGTTGTGGATCTGCATCAGGTCGATCCGGTCGGTTTGCAACAGGGCGAAGGATTGCTCCATCTGCGCGATGCCTTCCTCGCGCCCGCGAGTCCACACCTTGGTGGCCAGGAACGCCGGCGAGCGCGGTTCATGGATCGACAGCAGTTCGCCGGTGGTCTGTTCGGCGCGACCGTACATCGGCGAGCTGTCGATCAGCTTGCCACCCTTGTCGAACAACGCATCCAGTACCGCGGGCAAGTCCTTGTAGGCCGGTTGCGAAGGCTCGACGTCGAATCCGCGATAAGTACCCAAGCCTACGATCGGCAAGGACTCGTTGCTGGAAGGAATGGCGCGAGTCTGCATGGTCTTGCCTCCTGTTCCCGTCGACGGCGCGGGTTGCGCACCCACCGGACCGAACGTGAAGACCGCCGAAGCGCCGGCAGCCAGCGTGAGAATTTCTCTACGGGTGTAACCCTCAGGATGGCTCATAAATCGCTTCTCACCAGTCGTTCGGGTCCGGCCTGTTGCACCGACACGGCGGAGAACCCGTGCCAGGGATCGATTGACTACACTCACAAGGCCCTGCGGCACCAGCCACTTTCAAACCCCGAGCCGTCAATGCCGCCCACTAACGTTAGTCGAATGTCGCGCACCCTGGTGTTACTCGTTGTCATCGTCGCTGCGTTGTACCTGGCGCTGTGCCTGGCGTTGTTCGTGTTTCAGCGGGCGCTGATCTATTACCCGCAACCGCGCGCCGTCGGCGCAGCCGGGACGTTGCTCACCCTGCCGGTCGCCGACGCACGGGTGCTGGTGTCCAACCGGCCTCACGAAGGCCCGAATGCGCTGATCTACTTTGGCGGCAACGCCGAGGACGTCTCGCGCAACTTGCCCGGGTTCACCCAGGCGTTCCCTGACTACGCGCTGTATCTGCTGCATTACCGGGGCTTTGGCGGCAGTTCCGGCTCGCCTTCCGAAGAGGCCATCGCCCGCGACGCCTTGACCTTGTTCGACCAGGTGTATGCCAGTCACTCCCATGTGGCGGTGGTCGGACGCAGCCTGGGGTCGGGTGTCGCCGTGCGTCTGGCCAGCCAGCGCCCGGCCGCGCGACTGGTGTTGATCACGCCCTACAACAGCCTCGAGGGGCTGGCCGCCCGTCAGTTTCGCTGGTTTCCGGTGCGCTGGTTGCTGAAGGACAAATACCCGTCCTGGCAATACGCCGCCCGCATCACGGTGCCGACGGTCTTGATAGCGGCCGAGCATGATGAAGTGATTCCGCGTTCGAGTACCGAGCGCCTGTTGAGTCATTTCACCAAAGGCGTGGCGTCGTTGCAGGTGATACCGGGGACGGGGCATAACTCGATCAGTGAAAGTCCCGACTACCTCAAACTTCTTCGTGAAGGGCTGTAACGGCAACACCAGTCTTTGTGGCGAGGGGGCTTGCCCCCGTTGGACTACGAAGTAGTCCCGAATCCAGACGATGCGTATTCAGGTTAACCGCATGTAGCTGGTTTACGACTGCTGCGCAGCCGAACGGGGGCAAGCCCCCTCGCCACAAAAAGCCTCCCTATGCCCCCAGTCGCTTCCAGCAACAGGCTATGGCCATTCATCCGAGAGTTCGCTTCCAGCCAATAAAAACATATTTTTATGCCTATATTGATATTGTCGAACGTTCCCACTCTCAGAGGGTGCCGTCATGAATATCAAAACCCTGGCTTTGCTCCTGCTGGCTTTCTGTGCGCAACCGGTCTGGAGCCAGACGCCTGCCGCCTCACCCGCCGCAGCCGACAGCCCCGCGCTGACCACACGCCTGGCCGAGCGTGACCTTTGGGTCGAACACATTTTCTGGATCAGAAACTACGCACTGGCCAATCAATCCGCCGATCAGAAACAGGCCAAAGTCGCAGCCGATCAGGTGGTCGACAACGCCACCAAAATCGCCAACAGCATCGCCCCGCTCTACGGCCAACCGGCGGCGGATCAACTGCTCAAGTTGCTTGCCGGCCATTGGGGCGCGGTGAAACACTACAGCGATGCCACGGTGGCCAAGGACGCCAAGGGCAAGCAGGCCGCCGTCACCGAGTTGACCAGCAATGCCAAGGCGATTGCGGCGTTCCTGGCCACGGCGAACCCCAATCTGCCTGAGGCGACACTGGTGACGATGTTGTCAGCCCATGGCGGTCACCACATCACCCAGATCGATGAGTTCGCGGCACATGATTACGCCGGCGAAGCCCGTACCTGGGCGATGATGCGCACGCACATCCTGGCCCTGGCCGATGCGTTGACCGGCGCGCTGGTCAAGCAATTCCCGGATAAGTTCTGATATCGCGCGAGGCTATCCCATGCTGGAAGGACTGGGCCGAACACAGCAAGACCTGCTCAATGCGCTGCTGCACCATGCCGGCGGCATGAGCATTGACGAGTTGGCTGAACACCTGGCCGTTACGCGCACCGCGATTCGCCAACACCTGGCGGCGCTGGAGCGTGACGGCCTGGTGCTGCGCGGCGACACCCGCCCGACGGGGCGTCGCCCGGAGCAGCTGTACCGGCTCACCGACCACGCACGGGAGCAGTTCCCTCGCCACTATCAGCTGCTGGCCAGCGTGCTGATTGACGAAGTCGCCGCCATCATCGGCCCCGAAGCCCTGGCTTCGCTGATGCGCAGCATGGGCCGCAAACTGGCGCTGGACCGTGAACAGCAGGTCGTCGACGAAACCAGGATCGTCCAGCACATGAACCAGGCGGGCTACGAAGCCGAGGTGTTTTTTCGCTCAGGCGCCACGCCGGAAATCATCGCGCATAACTGCGTGTTCCATCGCCTGGCCGCCGAGCATCCGGTGGTCTGCGAACTGGACCTGGCCTTGATCGGCGCGTTGGGCGGCGGTGAAGTCGAGCACAGCGAGTGCATGGTGCGCGGCGGGCATGTCTGTCGCTTCAGGCTGCGACCGACAGAAAGCCCGGAGCCGCCACTGGGAGACTGACCTTACAGCTCGACCATCTGCATGTTCGCTTTGAGAAACCCCATCAACTCGGCTGCCGCCGGCGACAGGCTGTGCCCCTTGCGGCACAGGATGCCGATCTGGCGTTCCACCCGTGGTTCGGACAGTGGCAGGAACACCAGTTTCTCGTTGCCCTGCGGGAACGCCAGGGACGGCAGCGTCGTGATGCCGATGCCCTCTTCCAGCATCGCGATCAGCGAAATCATGTTGGAGACAAACAGCAGACTGCTGTCCAGCAACCCCGCCGCTTCCGTGCCTGCGAGCAAGCGCGAGGTACCATTGCGTACCAGGGGGTAGGCTTGCAGGCTCGACCAATGCAAGGCCTCGCCATTGGCCACCAATGGATGATCGTGACGGCAGACCACGCCCACCCGATCACTCAGGATCGGCACGAACTCAATGTTTTCGTCCGCCGTCCACACGCTGCTGATCGCAAAATCCACCTGCCCCTGGACCAACAACTGCTGGACGCTGTCGGCATTGCCATCCTGCATGCTGATCTGCATTTTCGGGTGCTCGCCGACAAACCGTGCGAGCAGATGCGGCAACAACCGACTGGCCACCGACGGCACCGTCGCGATGCTCACCTGACCGATTTCATGCCGCGCCAGCAAGCTGACTTCGCGGGCGATGCGGTCGTGATGCGCCAGCAAATCCTGGAACAGCGGCAAGCAATGCTCGCCGAATGGCGTCAGTTCGGTTTTACCGCCCTTTTCGAATAATGGCTGGCCGAGCTTCTGCTCCAGCTCGCGCACAGCCAGGGACAGCGCCGGTTGCGTGCGATAGGCCTGCCTTGCCGCGCCGTGAAAGCTTTTCAGCTGGGCAACCAGGGCGAAATAGCGCAGTTGGGTGATCTTCAGCTCAGGCAGCACGGTTAGTTTTCCTTATCATTTCATATTTATTATTAATTTTTATTTGCAGAGTAATACTCTCAAGATGGGGCCAACGCAATCGGAGGTTCCCATGGCACTGCAACCCTGCAAAAACTACATCGGCGGTAACTGGTGCGAAGGCCAAGGCGTCATCGCCAACCACAGCCCTTCGGATGTTCAAGACCTCATTGGCCATTACCATCAGGCCAGCGCCGAACAGACGCTGGAGGCCATCGCCGCCGCGCGCGACGCCCAACCGCAATGGGCCGCCAGTGGCCTGGAACAACGCCAGCAGGTGTTGATGGCCATCGGCAACGAGTTGATGGCGCGCAAGGAAGAACTCGGCGAACTGCTCTCCCGGGAAGAAGGCAAGCCACTGGCCGAGGGCATCGGCGAGGTCAATCGCTCCGCGCAGTTCTTCCATTACTACGCCGCTGAAGTGCTGCGCCAGATGGGCGAGACGGCCGCTTCGGTACGCCCCGGCATCGAGATCGAAGTCCAGCGTGAACCGGTGGGCGTGGTCGGCATCATCACACCATGGAATTTCCCCATGGCCACCGCCGCGTGGAAGATTGCCCCGGCCCTGGCCTTCGGCAATGCCGTGGTGTTCAAACCGGCCAACCTGGTGCCGGCCAGCGCCTGGGCCCTGACTGAAATCATCAGCCGCCAGGCGTTGCCCTCCGGCACCTTCAACCTGGTCATGGGCAGTGGCGCAGTAGTCGGCGAAAGCCTGATCCAGTCCGCCGACATCGACGCGTTGACCTTCACCGGTTCCCTGCAAACCGGTCGCCGCGTCGCGGTTGCCACCGCCAGTAATCTGGTGCGTTGCCAACTGGAAATGGGCAGCAAGAACGCCTTGGTGGTGCTCGATGACGCCGACCTTGAAATCGCCGTGGAATGCGCGTTGAACGGCGCCTTCTTCGGCACCGGCCAAAAGTGCACGGCCTCTTCGCGATTGATCGTCTGCGACGGCATCCATGACCGTTTCGTCGAAGCGCTGGTGGCGCGCATGCGTCAACTGAAGGTCGGTCATGCCCTGCAACAAGGCACGCAGATCGGCCCGGTGGCCGACGCCCGACAACTGGAACAGAACCTCCATTACCTGCAACTGGCCGAAGACGAAGGCGCGACCCTGGTCGAGGGCGGCCAATTGCTGAACCTGCAACCGGCCGGGCACTACATGCGCCCCGCCCTGTTCACCAACAGTCACAACAACATGCGCATCAACCGCGAGGAAGTCTTCGGGCCGATTGCCTGTGTGATCCGGGTCAGCGATTACGAAGAAGCCCTCGCCGTGTTGAACGACACCGAATACGGCCTCACCGCCGGGATCATCACCCAGTCACTGCGTTATGCCAGCGACTTCAAGCGTCGGGCCCGCACCGGTTGCGTCATGGTCAACCTGCCCACCGCCGGCACCGACTACCACGTGCCGTTCGGCGGCCGCAAAGCCTCCAGCTTCGGGCCACGCGAGCAAGGGCAATACGCCCGCGAGTTCTACACCGTGGTCAAGACCACCTACGTGCGACCTTGAACGGGAGATCGGCATGCACGACTTATTGATGATCGACGGCCTGCAATATTCCCACTGGAACGAAGAAATCTTTCGCCAGATGCAGGAAGGTGGCCTGAGCGCGGTGCACGCCACCATCGCCTACCACGAGAACGCCCGGGAAACCCTGTCGCGAATCGGCGAGTGGAACCGCCGCTTCGAAACCTGGCCCGAGCTGATTCGTCCGGTACGCGAGGCTTCGGACATTCGCCTGGCGCATCAGGAAGGCCGCGTCGCGATTTTCTTCGGTTTCCAGAACTGCTCGCCGATTGAAGACGACATCAGCCTGGTGGAGGTTTTCCGCCAGCTCGGCGTGCTGATCATGCAGCTCACCTACAACAACCAGAGCCTGCTGGCCAGCGGTTGCTACGAGACCGAAGACAATGGCATCAGCCGTTTCGGCCGCCAGGTGATCCGCGAGATGAACCGCGTCGGCATGCTGATCGACATGTCCCACAGCGCCGAGCGCAGCACCCTGGAAGCCATCGAGCTGTCGAGCCGCCCGGTGATCGTCTCCCACGCCAACCCGTCGAGTTTCCACGCGGCCAAACGCAACAAGTCCAACGCGGTATTGCGCGGTATCGCCGAGTCCGGCGGCCTGCTGGGTTTCAGCACGTACCCCTTCCACCTCAAGGGTGCGTCGGGCTGCACCCTGGAATCGTTCTGCGACATGGTCGCCAGCACCGCGGAATTGATGGGCGTCGAACACATCGGCATCGGCACCGACCTGTGCCAGCAACAACCCCTGCAAGTGCTCGAATGGATGCGCAACGGGCGCTGGAGCAAAGACAAGGATTACGGCGAAGGATCAAAGGACAACGCCAACTGGCCGGCACCGTTGCAATGGTTCCGCGACAGCCGGGATTTCCCGGTCATTGCCCAGGGCCTGCGCGACCGGGGATTCGCCGAGGACGAGGTACGCAACATCATGGGACTCAACTGGTTGCGCCTGCTGGAAAACGCTACGACGGCGCAAAACTGACTCTTGATCGACACCGTGAGGACAGCATGAAAAATAACAACAATAGCCTCCCGTTCATCTCCCCGACCGGCGATGCACAGCCCCAGGCGCGTATTTTGGAGGCATCATGAAAATATCCGACTCCCTGCAAGCCGACGTCCAGCCACTGGACCTTGCACCGCCGAAAAAAGACATCGACTGGCCGCTGTTCTTGATCAGCGGCGGCTTCCTCGGCGCCTTTCTGATCGCGGCTCTGATCGACATCGATGGCGTATCGCTGCTGGTGAACACGCTGTTCGCCTGGTCGACGAAGTTCTTCGGCTTGTACTGGCAGATCCTGATGCTGGCGACCTTCGCCATGAGCCTGTTCATCTGCTTCAGCAAATGCGGACGGGTACGCCTGGGCGGCGTCGAGCAGCGCCCCGATACCAGCACCTTCAACTGGATCGCCGTGATCATGTGCGCCCTGCTCGCCGGGGGCGGCGCCTTCTGGGCGGCAGCGGAACCGATGATGCACTTCGCCAGCCCACCGCCGTTGTTCGCCGGGGTGCAACCGCACACCGAAGCCGCCGCACACGTTGCGCTCGCGCAATCGTTCGTGCACTGGGGCTTTCTCGCCTGGGCGGTGCTGGGCAGTCTGCTGGCCATCGTGCTGATGCATTTGCATTACGACAAAGGCCTGCCGCTGGCGCCGCGTACCCTGCTCTATCCGTTGTTCGGTGAGCGTGCGCTCAAGGGACCAATCGGCACGCTGGCGGACGCCACCTCGATCATCGCCGTCGTCGCCGGCACCATCGGCCCGATCGGTTTCCTCGGCCTGCAAATCAGCAGTGCGTTGCACTCGGTGTGGGGCATTCCCAACGACCTGGTGGTGCAGTCCATCACCATCGTGCTGGTCACCGTGATGTACACCATCTCCTGCCTGGTCGGGCTGGAGGGGATCCGGTTCGTCAGCGGGATCAACGTCTGGCTGATGATCGGCCTGGCGGTGTTCATGGTGCTGCTGGGGCCCAACGCTTTCATTCTCGGCGGTTTTCCCACCGCGTTCGCCTTGCACCTGGAGCAGTTCATTCCGATGACCCTGTTCCGCGCCGACCCGAAATGGCTCGACTGGTGGACGGTGTTCTACTGGGGCTGGTTCATTGGCTACGCGCCGATGGTCGCCCTGTATGTGGCGAAGATTTCCCGTGGCCGGACCATCCGCGAAGTGATCATGACCCTGTCGATCATCGCACCGCTGGTGACCATGTTCTGGTTCACCATCGTCGGCGGCGCCGGCATCGGCATGGAGTTGCAGACGCCGGGCATCGTCACTGCCCACGGCACGCAGCCCGAGGACCTGCTGCTGGGCGTGACCCAGAACCTGCCCCTGGGTGGACTGATCTCGGCGCTGTTCCTGTTCCTGAGCTTCATCTCGGTGGCCACCAACGGCGATGCGATGGCGTTCACCGTGGCAATGGCGATGTCCAGTAATGACAAGCCGAAACCATGGCTGAGGGCCTTCTGGGCGATCGGCATGGGCCTGGCCGCGGTGGTGTTGATCACCATCGGTTCGGGCGGGGTCACGGCGCTGCAATCCTTTATCGTGATTACTGCCGTACCGGTTTCGCTGCTGATCCTGCCGTCGCTCTGGGATGCACTGCGCATCGCCCGGCAGATGGCTCGCGAACAGGCAGTCTGATGATGAACAGTTCAGGAATCGCAATGATGTCGCACACCGACACAGACACCGCCTCGGCCTTGCGGCCCGCCACTCGGGTCATGGACCTGGAGCGGCTGGGCAGCCACTTTCAAAGCCGCTTGAGTTTCGTGCGCAGTAGCATGCGGCGAATGATGAACGAGCAGTGGCGCATCCAGCGCACCTGCTTCGACCTGGATGCCGAGGGCTTCGGCACGGCGATCTACCGCATCGACACCGCCAGTGCCCGCTATCACTGCGTGATTTTCTCGATGTACCTGCCGCCGGAAAAGCGCAGCGACCGGGTGATAGCCGATCAGTGGGATGTCAGTTTTGTCCTGCTTGCCGGTGATGTCGACGAACAGCAGTTGGCCGACTTGCGACGCAATGTACCGCTACAGGAAGCCGGGCGTTTTGATTCGCGCGTGCTGGTGCTGTCGCGGGCCAACCGTAGCCTGCGCAACTTCGAGCGTTTCCTCGAGGCGCTGGCCGAAGGCTGTCAGCCAGACCCGCGGCAACTGGCCGAGGTCGGCTACCTGTATCGCACCACCGCGGTGTACGGCAACGGCAAGTTCGGCATCGCCGACTTCAGTTGCCTGCAAGGCACGGCAGACTTCACGCAACCCTTCAGCGCCCAGATGTTTACCGTGTACCTGTTGCGGCATTTCAGCATCGAGCAGATCGAACACATGGCCCGGGCACGCAACCCGCAGCGGGCAGTGGGTCTGGACCCTGCCCTGCAGCGTTACCTTGGGGTCGGCAATTCCACGGGGCTGGGCATGGCGCCGTTCCTGATCAATCACCCGCAACTGGTCAACCAATGGCTGTGGGCCAGGGAAACCGCACTGGCACAGGTTGTGGCGCAAGCGGCTGACCTGCCTCATGCCCAGCGCTTTCAGGCGTTGCTGCTACGGGCCCGCCGGCACTTGCAGCAAACCAGCACCGAGGACCAACGGCAAAGCGCCATCGACCTGCAGACACTGGTCGATCTCGAACAACTGGCCGGGTGGTTCGCAGAGCAGTGCGTCAACGCGGGTTTGTGGTCACGCCTGCAAGCCTGGGCCGAAGTGAACGTCGGCGCCGGGTGTCAGGAACTGCTGGTCAGTCTGCTGCTGGAGTTGTACCCCGAACAGGTCGATCCGTTGGCCGAGCAGATGTCGGTCAACGAGGGGTTCCGCCTGAACGCCGAGATGCCCTTGGATGAGCTCTGCGATCTCATCGAGACCGAGTACCGCTGGGCGCTCGATTACGACTTGAGCGGCGCCGAGGCCAACCATTTTTTCTGGTATCGCTCGGCGGAAAAGGAAGAACCACGCCTGGGTGAACGGGCCATGGAGCCAGGCGCCGAGAAAGAAATGCAGTTGGGGATCGCGCACAACATTCAACGTTGTCATCGGGCCCTGCTTGCCTACCGCGAGCAACACCCACGGCAATTGACCGCGCACTTTCTGCTGGCGCTGCCGCAGTTCAAAGGCACCGTCTGCCGCCTGCAAGGCATGGCCCGCTGCGCCTTCGGGGAGATCCGCGCCAATCTGATGGACCGCAGCATGCTGCCGATCCACTTGCTGCGCTGCAAGCTGGCGTTCTTCGGCGCCGGCAAGTTCGACCCCAAGTCCAGCCGCTGGGTGCGCATCACCCTGTTCCAGGGGGCACCGCTGGTCAGCGAGATCGGCCAGCCGTTCGCCGACGACTGGAATTTCGCCGTCATGCCTGAACTGACCAACGCTGCCGGAGCACTCTGAAATGCGTGTATCGCTCAATGAAATCCAGGTGATCTGCCGCAAGGCCTTCGAAGGCATCGGTTTTGCACCCGGTGATTGCGACGACGCCGCCGAGATGATTGCCAGGCTGCAGCAGCAAGGCCTCGACGGTGTCGGTGCGCTGAAAAAGGCGCTGGACTTCCTTCACGATGAAGTCGATCGCCCCATCGAAACCTGCTACGAAGACGCCACCCAGCTGACCCTCGATGCCCATGGCCAAAGCGTATTGCGCTGCGCCGCCCAGGCCATCGAACTGGGGGTGGCCAAGGCCTTGCGCGGCGGCAGTGCGCTGATCCGCGTCCGCCATTGCCACAACCGCGTTCTGCTGCTGGGCTACCTGGCGCGCTGTGCCGGAGAAGGCCTGAATTTTTGTGTGTACTGGCGCGATGCCCGGCAGGAACTGGTGGCCACTTTCAGCGCCGGGAGCACCGGCCCGTCCTTGCGCGTGTATGACCTGCCGCAACCGGCCCGGGGTGATGAGCAAAGCATCAACGTGCTGATTTCCCGGCACTTCGCGCTGCTGCCACGCCTGAGTGCCGAAGTCGCGGCCCCGACGTTTGAACACCGTCAGCCAACACCCGCGGGCGGGCTGCAGGTCGATGATGAAGTCTGGGCCCAGTTGAAGAAACTGGGTGAACGGGTGCTGGTGGAAAGCACCGAAGAATCCCGTCGCCGTGGAGCCGGCGAAGGCAGCGACGCTCGGTAAACCTCTCAAACCCGCATCAGGAAGCATCAATGAAACAGGCGATCAAGACCGACCTCTTTGCCTCGCGCGCGCCACTGGAATGGGCGGTTGTCGGCAACGGCACGCTGTACACCGCGCAAATCCCCATCGACCGCCAGGGCCAGGTGGTGAGCGGCGGCATCGAAGCGCAAACCCGGCAGACCCTGGACAACCTGCGCCACACCCTGCAAGCCGCCGGCAGCTCGCTGGACGCGGTCACCCAGGTGTTGATCTACGTCACTGACCGCAGCTACCTGGCAACCGTGAATGCGGTCTACGCCGAGTACTTCCAGGCGCCCTACCCAAACCGCGCCGCCATGGTCGTAGCAGGCCTGGCCCGGGAAGAAATGCTGGTGGAACTGGTGGTGTACGCCTGCGTGGATTGATCGATTCAGGACCGCAGCGGGTTACTGGTGTACACAAAACCTGTGGGAGCGGGCTTGCTCGCGAAGGCGGTGTGTCAGGTAGCATCCATGTCGTCTGACACGCCGCCTTCGCGAGCAAGCCCGCTCCCACAGAAGTCCTACCCTTCGTCGGACATTGGGTTCCGGCCACAAACAGGTTCGCTCGCGCCGTGAACCTTGTGTCGAGACACCAGTCATACCCTGCGTTTTCCCCCCTCTCCTATCGTCGTCATCTCATTCGAGTTGTCCGTTCATGCGCCAAACCGTCGTTACCTTGCGCTTTACTTCGCTGTGCCTGCTTCCCCTGCTCCCCGTTTTTGCCAGCCCCGCCCACGCCGATGGGCAACGGCAACTGGTCGACGCCATCAACGACTACCGCGCCCATCCGCAACGTTGCGACCGACGCCCCGCGCAACGCTTGTCACCCCTGACGCTCAAATCGAACCTGGCCTTGCCCGTTGGCTATGGCGGTGGGTTGCGGGACCGGTTAAAGGCTTCCGGCTATCAGGCGACCATGGTGCGTTCTATCCGCGTGGTGGGTGCACGGGATGCCGAAGAAGCCTTCGATATGTTCCAGGACGAGCACTGCGCCGCACTGCTCGACAACCAATACGCCGATATCGGCGTCAGTCGCGCCGGGAGCGAGTGGCAAGTGGTGCTGGCGCGGCCGGTGCTCGACCGGCAAACCGCCGATCCCCGCAGCGCCGCCCAGGCGTTGCTGGCGCAGGTCAACGCTGCCCGGGCCAAGCCACGCCTGTGTGGTCGCCAGCGCTTCGCCGCCGCGCGGCCGCTGTCCTGGAGTGCGGCCTTGGGTTCCGCCGCACAACATCACAGCAAGGACATGGCCTACAGCAACTATTTCGCCCACCAGGACCCCGACGGTGACATGCCCGCCGACCGCGCCAGGGCTGCCGGCTACCGTGGCCGCCAGATCGGTGAAAACATCGCCGCCGGGCAAGGTTCGCCGAGCAAGGCCATGGCCGGTTGGCTCGCCAGTCCCGGGCACTGCGCCAACCTGATGAACCCGATGTACACCCAGGTCGGTGCCGCGTACGCCGCCAACGCCCGCAGCGACAACGGTGTTTACTGGACGATGCTGTTCGGCGCGCCTTGAGCGGCCAGCCAGTCCCACCTTGCGGGCATGAAAAAGGTTCTCGACGGGAAACTGTAGGAGCCAGCCTGCTGGCGATGGACTCCAGTGCACCGCGTTCATCCAGCTCACACGCGTTATCGTTAACGACCATCGCTGGCAAGCCAGCTCCCACAATGGACCGTGACCACGCGGGAAAACTGTAGGAGCCAGCCTGCTGGCGATGCACTCCAGTGCGCCGCGTTTATCCAGCTCACCCGCGTTATCGTTAACGACCATCGCTGGCAGGCCAGCTCCCACAGGGGGCCATGCCCACGCTGAAACTGTAGGAGCCAGCCTGCTGGCGATGGACTTCAGTGCACCGCGTATATCCAGGACACATGCGTTATCGTTAACGACGATCGCCAGCAAGCTGGCTCCTACAAAGACGCCAAAAACCAAGGCATTAAAAAGCCCGCACTGGGCGGGCTTCGCGGGTGAGTATAAGTAGGTGGCCGGTGCTGGTCTCCGGCTTACAAGGTTTATCAGGCCTCCCACAAAAGAGTCGTGAAACCGTAATGGAACTCTTCTGCTTCACACGGCATAAGGGCTGGATCCCAGCGCGGGGATCTTTCTAACCGTGTACCCTTCGGAACGCGCCCCACGTCTCCTTGCTATCCTTTTGCGCATCAGTCTGCGTCTTCACCTACAAAGTTGAGGATAGCAAAACAGGGACGATTGCCAACCGCGCTTTTAGACCGATTTCGACCAGCAGAAAACCCGGCAGGAAACAAAAATACTATCGATAAGGAGAGGGTATTGCATGGATGAGTTTCACCAGGGCAGCTGCCTTTGCGGCGCGGTCAAATATGGCGTGTCGACCGAGTTGAAAGCCATCACCCATTGCCATTGCAGCCAGTGCCGAAAGAGCCATGGAGCTGCGTTTGCGACCTACGCGAGCGCGCCCGCCTCGTCGCTGTCGATCATGACCGGCACTGACTCGCTGATGGCGTTTGAATCGTCCAAAGGTGTCACGCGACAGTTCTGTTCCCGCTGCGGATCTTCGCTGTTCTGGACTGACTCGACAGGCGCGTTTTCCGAGTGGATTTCGATTGCCCTCGGCTCGCTGGATACGCCGCTACGGACACGCAAGCAAAAACATGTTTGCGTCGGCTCGAAAGCGGATTGGTACGAGATCAACGATCAGCATCCACAAGCGGACTGAGTGAGGTTGCTTGCAGATTTTGCATACACCCACTGCCCCTGTGGGAGCGGGCTTGCTCGCGAAAGCGGCGTGTCAGACGACATTGATGCTAGCTGATACACCGCCTTCGCGAGCAAGCCCGCTCCCACGGGGTAAGTGGGTGTACACAGATCCGTGTCTCACGAAGGCCGACGCACCACCCTCACCTTGCCGCTTTCGCCGCCACCGCAGAACAACCGCTCGCCGCCATCGGACTCCAGTCCCGACACGCCGACGCCTTCGGGCAGCCTGAGGCTCTCGAGTACTTCACCGGTTTGCGCGTCGATGCGCCGCAACTCACTCTCGTCGCCCTCCCAGGTGCCATGCCACAGCGAACCTTGCACCCAGGTCACGCCGGTAACGAAACGGTTGGATTCTAGGGTGCGCAGGATCTTGCCGGTCTCGGGGTCGATCTGGTGGATCTTGCGTTCGCGGTACTGGCCCACCCACAACGTCCCTTCGGCCCAGGTCAGCCCCGAATCGGTGCCGGCGCCGGGGGCCGGAATCGTCGAGAGGATGCGCCCGGTGCGGGGGTCGATCTTGTGGATGCGGTCGTCGGCGATCTGGAACAGATGCTCGCCATCGAATGCGGTGCCGGCATGGGCAGCGACATCGATCGAGTCCAGCAGCTTGCCGCTTTCCGGGTCGAGGGCGTTGATTTTGCTGTTGCTGGCGAACCAGACCTTTTCGCCGTCCCAGGTGACGCCGCACACATGATCGACCTCGGCAAACGGGCCATATTCACGAATGACTTCAGCAGTTGCGTGTTTCATCTGGCAATCCTCAATGGGGGGTGGTGGCGTTCATCCTAGCCACCGGGCAGCGGCGCCGGGAGTAACAAGGTCGTCGCGAATCCCGGCACGGGCGGTGTCATCCAGCGCCGCGCGCGGCCTCGGCCAAACCACTGCACCTTGCCCTGCTCCGCCAACGTATCGAGCGCACGCTGCACCGTGCGCTGGCTGGTACCCAGCGCCAGGGCCAGGGCGGAACTCGACCACGACTCGCCATCGGCGAGGCAGGCAAATACCGCGGCAAATTTTTCCTCGACCGGTTGCGCCAGTGTCACCACCTCCGTGCACACGGACGTTTGCAGGGCAAAACCACGGGGCGTCGCGATGACGCCGGCCAACGGCTTGAGTGCCTTACGCAGGCGGCCGATTTCCACGCGCAGCCGGGCACGATGGGACTCATCCGAGAGCTTCAGACGGAACGCCCGGGCGATCAGCGTTTCCCGCGCAACATCGGCGGGCCAGGCTTCGGCCAGAGTGCGGGCGAGCATGAACAGGATCGGCCGCGTCGCCAGCGACACCGACATGCCGCAGCCGCGCACAATGTACCGGCAGGCATCCACCACCAACGCCGTTGAACCGAGCAAGGCTTCGACTTCATCGAGCAGCAGCGCGCGTTCCTCACCCTGGGCAGTCAGGCGTGCCGCGGGTGCATCGAGCAGGCGTGCCACCTGTTCGACTTCAGCGATCAGCGCGGCAATCCCCGTCTGACCGGCAGCCAGCCCGGCGCGCGTCAACGCCTCCCGTGCCGCTTTCGATTGCAGGCGGCGAATGGCGATCCCCGCCAGCACCAGTTCATGGGTTGCGCGCAAGGCCGGCGGCAAGGGGCCGGGGTCGAGGCTGGCCAGCAACTGCTGCGCCTCATCGAGCTGGCCGATCAGCAGCAGACGGCGGATTTGCAGATACCGTGCATGAGCGGCATTGACCCGGTCACCGTGCTGTTCAAGGGTGACCCGCGCCGTTTCAAGCGCCTTGACTGGCCAGCCGAGTTCCCGCGACGCCAGGGCGATTTCGGCTTCGGCCACCACGCATCGGGCACGGGCCAGCACCTCCCTGGGCGAAAAGGCCTTTTGCGCGCGCTTGACCAGCGCCCGGGCGCGCACCAGATCGCCCAGTTGCGCCATGGCGATGCCGCGCAGGGCCAGCGCCGGCGCATCGTCGCGCAAGGCCACGCGGTCCAGAGCGCCCAGTGGATTGCCCGCCGCCAGCGCCTGGGCAGCGGCCGTGATCATCGAGTCCATCGAAATCCCGCCACGCTTGTCACTCCCACTCTTCGATACCCGGGTTTAGTCTAATTCACGACCTTTCACCAGGAGCGAACAGCGATGAACACGCACACAACCGCGACAACCAGATAAGCCAGGCGCAGCCCTGGAAACAGCACCTTGCTGAAGGTACCACCGGTGTAGAGCACGCGGCGTTGGCAGTCACAGTTCCAGCCCCATGCATTGCTGTTTGATCAGAATCAGTGCCAGGTAGATCTGCGAGCGGAGGACCGTTGCGCGGAGCACGCATATGGCACAATGTTTTCTTCCTGACTCAATCGTTGAGACCTCATGATCCGCGACTTTCGAAACGTTGACCTGGAGCCCGTATTGGACATTTGGCTAAGAGCGTCAATCCAGGCGCATCACTTCATAGCCCCCGAATTCTGGCATAGCCAGCTTGATGCCATGCGTGAGGTCTACCTGCCCGGCGCCATGTCCCGAGTGTTTGAGGCAGACGGGACGGTAGCAGGGTTCTGCTCTGTATATGGAGACACACTTGCGGCGCTATTCGTATCGCCTGAACGTCAGAGGGACGGTATAGGTACGCAGCTTCTCGCGGACGCCATGGCATCCCAGTCAACTCTACAGCTGACTGTGTATTCGGCGAATGCGCCTGCTATCCATTTCTATGAGAAGCAGGGCTTTATAGTTCTCAATGAACAACTGGACGCGCACACTGGCCACCCTGAGAAGGTGATGCGCTGGGTCGCCTGATCTGACTAATGTAGCTACAGGCGACGCGATCCCCGCCCTGCACCTTGCAGACACCGGCACCCACAACGGCCGCGAACATATTCCTTACATGTTTTTACATCTTCGAACGCGACGTACAACGGCAACTTACATCGCCTTCCAATAATCGGCATTGGAATAATAAAAAGACCGATTACATGGAGAGTTTCAAATGCCCTTTACTCGTACTGTTCTAGCGTTATCCCTCGGCCTGTTTTTTTTGCAGAGCCAGGCCCAGGCGGCGCCGCCGCTGTCGCTCACTAACGGCAACTCCGAGCTGACTGCGCAAATCAGTAATGCCTGGATTGAAATCAACAAGACCGCGTTAGAGCACAATATCCGTACCCTGCAAGCGGAGCTGGCCGGCAAGTCGAAACTCTGTGCGGTACTGAAAGCCGACGCTTATGGTCATGGTATCGGGTTGGTGATGCCGTCGGTGATCGCGCTCGGTGTACCCTGTGTGGCGGTCGCCAGTAACGAAGAGGCGCGAGTGGTTCGCGAAAGCGGCTTTAAAGGCCAGTTGATCCGTGTTCGCACCGCTTCCCTGGGGGAGCTGGAAAATGCTCTGCAGTACAACATCGAAGAACTGGTAGGCAACCTCGATTTCGCCCGCCAGGCGGCCGAACTTGCACAGAAGCACGGTCGCAAACTGCAGGTGCACATCGGCCTCAACTCAAGCGGCATGAGCCGTAACGGCGTGGAAATGGCCACCGAACAGGGCAAGAAAGACGCCGTGGCAATCACACAGGTACCGAATCTGGAAGTGGTCGCAATCATGACCCACTTCGCGGTGGAGGATAAGGACGACGTACGCAAGGGCCTGGCAACCTTCAACGAACAAGCGGCCTGGCTGATGGACGTGGCCCAGCTCGATCGCAAGAAAATCACCCTGCACGCAGCCAACTCCTTCGCCACCCTGGAAGTACCCGAATCGCGCCTGGACATGGTGCGCACAGGCGGCGCGCTGTTTGGCGATACCGTCATTTCGCGCACTGAATATCGGCGCGTGATGCAATTCAAGTCGCATGTGGCCTCGGTCAATGACTATCCCGCTGGAAACACAGTGGGTTACGACCGCACCTTCACCCTGACACGTGATTCGAAACTCGCCAACATCACGGTCGGTTACTCCGATGGGTATCGCCGCGTGTTCACCAATAAAGGCGTGGTATTGATCAATGGTCATCGCGTGCCGGTGGTGGGCAAGGTTTCGATGAACACCGTGATGGTCGATGTCTCGGATGCACCCGACGTCAAGGCAGGTGATGAAGTAGTGCTGTTTGGCAAGCAAGGCGCAAACGAAGTCAGCCAGGCTGAAGTCGAAGAGATCAACGGCGCGCTTCTGGCCGACCTCTACACCGTCTGGGGCAGTGCCAACCCGAAAATACTGGTCGAGAAGTAATCCCGCCACCATCGTAAATTACCGGGCGCGCTCATTCGTGCACGGTTTTGCCAAGCGCGGAAAAGCTCGAATGTATGGCAGGGACCGACAGGAGAGAGATCGCATTCTCTTGTCGGAAGGTGACCATTATGTTTTTTCCGCGCGGACTCCACGTATCGCCGGTGACGGCGCAGTCGCCTGAGATATTCACGACTGCGCCATGGCGTTTGATCTCGCCTGCCCTCGGCGTTCAGAAGCGAAAGCGCACCTCTTATCTATCGTGCAAATGCTTTTTCAGGAATGACCGGGTTCGTTCATGGACAGGGTTTTGCAGGATCTCTTGTGGCGCCCCTTCCTCGACTACAACCCCGCCGTCCATAAAGACAATCCGGTCTGCAACTTCGCCGGCAAAGCGCATTTCATGTGTGACGATCAGCATGGTCATGTGCTCCGCGGCGAGTTGCTTCATGACCAGGTTGACCTCTTCGACAAGCTCAGGGTCCAGTGCCGATGTAGCCTCATCGAACAGCATGACTTTTGGCTGCATCGCCAGTGCCCTTGCTATGGCAACGCGCTGCTTCTGCCCTCCCGACAGGCGAGAAGGATACTCGTCGACTTTGTTGGCCAATCCGACTTTCGACAAATATTCCATTGCCAACTCACGAGATGCCTTCTTCGTAACCCCCTTGAGTTTTATCGGGCCAAGCGCAATGTTTTCACACACGGTCAAGTGCGGAAACAGATTGAAGTGTTGGAACACCATGCCCATCTGCTGACGCACAGCGTTTATATGCTGTTCAAACGCACGACCTTTCAATGGCCGATTGACTTGCTCGCCCTCTAACCAGATCTCGCCATCGTCAAGCACTTCCAGGTGGTTGATTGACCGCAGAAGCGTGCTTTTGCCAGAACCGCTTGGGCCGATGATGGCGACGATCTGCCCGCGAGATACCGAAAGATCGATGCCCTTGAGGACTTCAAGTGCTCCGTAAGCCTTGCGAGCGCCCTTCACCTCCACCATGAATTCTTTTCTGGTCATCGTGACATCTCTACCTTGTTTTCGAGGAGATGCAGGCCGGCTTCGAGAACAAGATTGGCTGCATAATAAATAACCGCAACAGTCAGATAAAACTCAAACGGGCTATAGGTCTCGCTCACGGCAAGCTGCGCGCTGTACACCAACTCCGCAATACCGATGATGGAAACCAGAGAAGTGTCTTTTAAAAGAACAATCAGGTTGTTTCCCAGCGGCGCAATGGTCCTGCGAAGTGCCTGCGGCACAATGATGTAACGCTGGGTCTGTCCACGGCTGAGACCAATGGAGCGGGCACCTTCAATCTGGCCCGGGTCGACTGAGACCAACCCGGCACGAATGACGTCGGCATTGTAGACGGCAAAGTGCAAACTGAGGCCGATGATGCCCGCCACCAGCGCCGGAATATCGATTCCCACTTGCACAAGTCCATAATAAATCACGTACAACTGCAGTAGCAGTGGCGTACCCATCAGCAACCAGGTCATAAAACGCACGGGTAGCGCCAGCACCCTCGGCGCATAAAGAACAATGAGCGCAAAGACTATCCCGGCCATCAAACTCAACAGGCTGGAACTTACAAACATCACAACCGTCCACCAAAGACCGGTCGCAAGCAGCTCGGAATAAGGTGTAACTATACTAAGATCCAGGCTTTGCATCTGAATGCTCTCACCTTGCCGCGAAGCGATTATCGAGATAGTCAATAATGAATCTGACCGAGTAGACCATCACTATGTAAAGCAGTGCAGACACCATGAAAATCTCAAAAGGCTTGTACGTTGAACTGATAAAGCGTTGCGCCGTATATGAAAGTTCAACCACAGAGATCGTCGATACCAGTGCAGAGCCTTTGATAAGAGCCACGGCGTTCACCCCCAGCGGTCTTATCATCAACTTCGCAGCTTGTGGCAGCGTGATAAACCATAAAGTCTGACCGCGCCCGAAACCAATCGTACGTGCCGCTTCCACTTGGCCTGGGTCAACGTTGCTGATAGCGCCACGAATGGATTCGGCCATGTAAGCCGCGATGTTCAGGCCCAGGCCGATTACGCCTGCCGCAAACGGCTCCAGTTCAAGTCCGATCTGCGGCCCGCCAAAGTAGATGATGAACAGCTGAACCAGGCAGGGAGTGCCGCGAAAAACGCTGATGTAGAGTCTTGCAAGGCATCGAAAGACGAGAACAGTGGACAACCGGCCAGCCACGAGCACGATTGCGACCAGAAACCCAAGCACCAGAGCAAGTACAGAGATCTGCACCGTAATCCACGCCGCCTCCAGGAAAAACGGGAATGTGCGTTGTATGAGAGTCAGATCCATGAGCACGCTCGGAAAAGTCGGATTGGCTGGCCCGACGACAAGTCGAGCCATGCTGAACAGCAATCAGCGGATATCGTTGCCAATCCACTTCATCGAGATCTTTTCGTAAGTGCCGTCGGCGAGCATGTCTTCAAGCGCCTTCTGCAGGGTCGCCTTGAGTTCGGGGTTGTTCTTGCGCAAGGCAATGCCCATGCCTTCGATGCCGCCATCGCTATCCGGTGGAGTAATGATGCGCACTTTCTGCCCTGTTTCCTTGACGGCGACCAGTACTGGAACACTGTCCATCACTATCGCGTCAATACGCCCGGCCTCCAGATCGACCAGCATTTCCGGAAGCCCCTTGTACGTTCTGACCTTCAGGTTGCCGCGGGCCCTGGCCCATTTATCGTGAGCGTCGCCGAGGGTCACGCCGACAGTCACATCCTTGAGATCATCAAGGCTTTTGATCGAAGAATCTTCCTTCACTACGATCGTGCGGCCGGCATGGTAATAGGGCCCGACAAAATCCACGGCCTTCTGGCGCTCCGGGGTAATGGTCATGGAAGCGATAATGGCGTCATATTTTTTCGCCAGAAGACCGGCAATGATCCCGTCGAACGGCGTGGTAATGATCTTCACTTTTACTCCCATGCGCTCAGCCAGTGCCTCGCTGATGGAAGCGTCGAATCCGACTATCTGGTTCTGCTCATTGGCAAAGCTGAAGGGAGAGTATTGACCGCTCATCGCGATACGGATCTCTTTGGAATCCTGGATCGACTTCAAATCATCAGCATGAACAACCGCAGTGGAAAGTAGCGCCGCTGCCGCCACGGTAGAAGCGACAATCAAACCCTTGAGCTTTTTGGTTAGCATTGGATGGCACCTTGGAAGAATTGTTTATTATTTTCTTGGGGTTATTCACCCGGCCTTCATGAAAAGTCTTGCATAGGCACTTCTGGAAAGCACCCGGCAAGGTGTCAGCCTGCCTGACACATTGCCGGAGTTGGCCGACACTATGTCGGGCCAGCCAGGTCAGCGGAGTGCGGCCTTGAAACTTTCGTCCAGGACCTCGAGCAGAAAGTCAGCATTTGCCTGACTGAAGATCATCGATGGGCGCATCTTCAGGACATTGTCATGGGGGCCTTCAGTACCGATCAAAATACCCCGCTCCCTGGCACCATCGGCTACTTGTTTGGCCAACTGCGTGGCCGGCACTTTGGTCTTGCGATCCGTGACAAGTTCTATCCCGAGAAAAAGACCCTGCCCGCGCACATCGCCTATTGCATCGTAGCGCTGCTGCAATTTACGGAAGCCGTCGAGCAGATAGTTGCCAATGGTCAGTGCGTTGAGTTTCAGGTTATCGCGCTCGATCACATCGAGTACCGAGAGCCCTACAGCACATGAAACCGGGCTGCCGGCAAAGGTATTGAAGTACTCCATGCCATTGTTGAAGCTGTCTGCGATTTCCCGCGTGGTCACCACCGCCGACATGGGATGGCCGTTGCCAATGGGTTTGCCCATGGACACGGCATCGGGAACGACACCCTGGGTTTCAAAAGCCCACCAGTGGCTGCCTACGCGACCAAAGCCGACCTGGACCTCGTCAGCCAGGCAAAGACCGCCCTCGGCACGGACCATTGCATAGACTTCTTTCAAGTAGTTTTCCGGGAAGAACAGTTGCCCGGCGACACTGGGAATGGACTCCGCCAGAAAGAATGCCGGAGCTCTGCCCTGCTTGCGCATGAGCTCGATCTGATCCGCCACGCTCTCGGCGTAACGCTTGCCAAGTTCTTCGAACGCCCACTGATCCATACCACGGTAGGCATCCGGGACGGTCGCCTCAAACACATGGTCTGCGCGCCCTTTACCGGCTTTACGCTTGTACTTGTAGGGGCTCAGGTCGATCAGTTCCTGTGTCGTGCCGTGGTAAGCCCAATCCAGCACGATCGCATCGTTACGTCCGGTGTGATTGCGCGCCATACGCAGCATGAGGCTGTTTGCTTCACTTCCCGAACAACCGAAGGACGCGACCGCCAGACCTTCAGGCAAAGTGGCGGTGAGCCGCTCTGCATACTCGACGATATTGTCGTGCAGGTAGCGCGTGTTGGTGTTCAGGCGTGAGGCCTGCCGGGAAAGCGCCTGCACCACGTCCGGATGAGAGTGGCCGAGATGGCAGACGTTATTGAAACAGTCCAGATACGCCCTGCCAAAGTTATCGATCAACCAGACCCCGTCACCGCGAACGAACTTGATCGGATCCGAGTAGGAGATCGACAGGTTTGGCAGCAACAGCTCCTTGCGCTTGGCCACAAGCTCTGCCTTGGTGCGTCCGTCCTGGCTATAGGTTTCCGGAGGAATCCCCGCGAGCGCCGACGCATCGGGGAAAATGTCGGCCCAGACCTCAAGATAGGCCCGCTCCCCCACGCCGATGAACTCGCCCGCTTTCAACCCGGTGTCAGTGGACATCTGAAAATGCACATGGGGAATCCACCCGCCATTTTCCGTATCCGCCCCCATGTACCCCAACAGCGCGCCAGCCTCCAGGCGGTCACCGGGCTTCAGGCGCACCAGAGCTTCATGAGCCATGTGCCCCCACAGCGTCAGGAATGGCGGGCAACCTTGTGGCGAGTGCTCAAGCATGATCAAACCACCATAACCAAGCGGCTCATGCTCGACCTCGACGCTCTGCACCACACCGGCAACAGGCGTATAGAGAGGCGTTCCGGCAGGCATGATCAAGTCGACACCGACGTGAATGATCCGACGCTGCCCTTCAATGAATCGCGACTCAAACGCCGTGTCGGTGTAGATGGTCCTTTCCTCGCCCCATGGCCCGATGCCGAGCGGCACCTTGTGCTCGGCAGAAAAATCACTCCACCACTTCGTTGCCTGCGCTGGACGCTGCTCGGCTGAAGCGATGGTCATCACATGCGAAGCGTCGCCGAACGGGGCAATGACCTTGTTCATGGTCGCAGCCGATGGACGCACGATATCGGCGAAGGACTTGCTGTTTTCCGCCACCCAGCGGCGAACCGCACCCGCGCCTTCGATCGCATCAAAACCACAGGCTTTGCGCAGGATCGCCGTCGCCAGTCTCGGGTTCATGCGATCCATCCGCTCCAGAAGGCGCCAGGCCGGCGCTTCGCTGATGCCAAGGTAGGGATTGTCTTGCGTCTGGTCGCATCGCGATGCCGACAGGGTGACGCTGGTGACCAGGCGCATCGCAATGAGATTGAAGAGGACGTCAAGCTCCTCCGGCTGCAGAGGGTACTTGTCATGGAAACCGGCAGTGAGAGCGGCGGCCGCGCCGATCGGGTCTTCCATGTCGAGAATGGAGTAGGCGCAGGTAATGGCGACTTCGGCAATCAGGATCGTATGGACCGCATCGCCGAAATCGATGACGCCCGAGACGTTCTGATGGTTGTGCGAGTCGACGAGGATGTTCCAGTCATTGCCGTCATTGTGAATGACTTGCGCACGCAGACGCGAAAGCTTCGGTTGAACCGTTTTTTCGAAACGCTCTATGAACCGTTCCAGAATGGCCCTTCTGCCAGGATCTTTGACGAAGTGCAGGCGTGATCGAGAACGTGCGGCGTGACGCAAATCCCAGTCGATATCACGCACCGCACCGGGATGCATGAAGCCCTGAAGTGCGCGATCAATTTCACCGAACGACTGGCCGAGGCTGCGCATCAATTCGAATGTGCGCTTGACCTCGGCAAGCGGCGTTCCGTGCAACCAGCTCACCAGGCGGACCGCGTGGGTTTCGCCGGTAGGAGCTACTGCAGAAGCCAGATACTCACCTGCAAGGCTCTTCTTGAGAAATGGCACGGTAAGCTCGGGACTGTAACTGGCGAGATGACTGAGAATGGCCGTCTGAAACTCGCTTTCCACTCGCGGTTCACTCGAGTTGACGACTTTCAGAATCCATCCTGCATCGGTTCCGGTATTCAACCGGTAGTTACGGTCGCGCTCGCCATCCAGAGGCGTGGCCGTACCAATAACGTTGAAAAGCTGCTCACTGAGTTTTTCGGCATCCCCGGTCGAGAACTGGGGGGCAGGATGGGAAAGATTTGTCATGGTAGTTGTTTTCCAAGCCATTTTTTTCAGATAGCTTGGCACGCAACGCCTGGGACGGCAGTAGGTATACGGTCGGCTTGCGCCTGCATATTGCCGGAATCGACCGGCACAATTTCGGCAGCAAAATTAGGGAGTTCTGATGCGCGACCTGGACACGAAAGATCGCGAAATACTCGAAATTCTTTCCAAGGAAGCCCGGATTGCCCTGAAGGCTTTGGCAGCGAGAATCGGGCTCTCAAGAAGCGCTACCAGCGAACGGGTCATCAACCTTGAACGCAATGGCGTGATCAGAGGCTACCGCGCGGATATCGGTGAAATCGACGCCAACGTGATTCGCGCAATCCTGCTGGTCTGCCTCAAGCGCACGCCTGCAATGGGCCTGCTCGATCTACTTGCACAAAACTCGCAGGTCCGTCGCGTGTCCTCGGTCAGTGGCCAACTCGACCTGGTCATCGAGATCGAATCGCGAACCATCGATGACCTGAACCGGGTCAGAGATGCCGTCGCCAGTCATGATTACGTTGAAGACATCACCACCGCCGTCGTTCTGCGGCGCGATATTGATCGGCAGAGTTCCTGATTTGCCTGGGGGAGAATACTGAGACCAGCTCCCCCTCCCGCCCAGCCCCTTCACGCAATCCCGGGAAACTGTAGGAGCCAGCTTGCTGGCGATGGACTCCGGTGCGCCGCGTTCATCCAGCTCACCCGCGGTATCGTTAACGACCATCGCTGG